>DATDEX010000245.1:0-12276 GCA_036522895.1 Candidatus Eiseniibacteriota bacterium
CGACGCACCGTGAGCGGGAGCGCGGCGGGCAACGCCGCCGCGTCGAGCTCGCGCTCGAGCGTCGCCGCCAGGCGCCCGGACGCGGTGGCGCCGGGGAACGCGGGCTCGCGGGTGAAGGCCTGCCATGCGATCGCGCCCCACGCGAAGACGTCGGTGCGCGCGTCCTGGGCCTCGCCGCGGATCTGCTCCGGGCTCATCCAACCCGGCGTCCCGGCACGGGCGAACGCCTCGTCGCGATCCGCGCTCTCGGCGAGCCCAAGGTCGAGAAGCTTGACCAGGCCGCCCGGCGTGAGCATCAGGTTCGAGGGCTTGAGGTCGCGGTGGATGATCCCCAGCGCGTGCACCACGGCAAGGGACTCCGCGATCTGCGCGACGAGGTCGAGCGCCTGTTCGAGCGGGAGGGCTTCCGCGTCGAGCCGCTCGGCGAGCGTGCCGCCCTCGACGTGCTCGAGGACGAGCCAGCGCCGATCGCCCTCGCGCGCTATCCCTAAGAAGCGCGTGAGGTGCGGATCCTGGAGCGCCCCGAGCAGCCGGGCCTCGCACAGGAAGCGCTCGAGCCGTGCCGGATCGCGCGCGAACGCCGCGGGCATCGATTTCAAGGCGACGCGCCGGCCGAGCGATTCGTCGCGCGCCTCGAGCACGACGCCCATGCCGCCCACGCCGAGCGTGCCGGTGACCACGTAGCGTCCGATGCGCGCGGGCGGGACGTCGTCGGCAAACACGTCGAGCAGCGCCGCGGCGGGCGTGGCCATGAACCCCTCGCTCGCACGGTCGGCCTGGAGCAGCACCTCGATTTCGCGACGCAGCCCCGGGTGGCCCGCGCAGAGTCGATCGAGCAGGCGCGCCACCTCGTGCGGATCGGCGTCGAGTACCGCGTCGAGCACGGAATCGATGCGGCGCCAGCGCTCCGCGTCCAGGGTGTCTCGCGACAACGGGTTCACACGCGTTCCCCTTCCGAGATGTCCCGATAGAGCAGGGCGCGCGCCTTGCGCCAGTCGCGGCGCACCGTACGGCTGCTCATCTCCAGAATCTCGGCGACCTCGTCTTCCGAGAAGCCGCCAAAGAACCTGAGTTCGACGATCTGCGCCAGTCGCGCATCTAACAAGCTCAAACGCGAAAGCGCCTCGTGAAGGGACACGATCTCGGCAGCCTGCGCATCCACAGGTACTTGCGTGTCCTCGAGCACGACGTGCGCCGCGCCGCCGCCGCGCTTGGCGGAGGCGCGCTTGCGGGCGTGGTCGACGATGATCTGGCGCATCGCCATGGCGGCGACCGAGAAGAAGTGGCGGCGGTCGGCCCACTCGAGCGGTGCGCGGTCGAAGAGCCGGACGTACGCCTCGTGGACGAGGGCGGTCGTGTCCAGGACCACGTCGCGCGCGCCCGGCGTGAGCCGGCGATGCGCGATCGCGCGGAGCTCGGCATAGACGGCGGGCAGGAGCGCTTCGAGCGCGTGCGGGTCGCCGTCGCGCATCTCGTGCAGCAGCCGGGTGATGTCCTCGCGGGGCATGGACACCTCTTGCATGGGCGCTCGGGCCCGGGGGCGGGCCCGCACGCGGACAGCGCGGAGTCTAGCCGAGCCTGCACGAGGATGCCCCAGGATCGACGATCTCGTCTCGACATGAGTCTCGGGTCGGGGGCCTGGGGGACCTGCCGACTCGAGAAGTCGCTCGACATCCACACCAGCAGCGCAGGCAGAGCACGCACCCAATGAGCTCTCCGGAGAACCCGGGGCGGTTCACCTGGCACCGCTCCCGCGTCCACACCGGCATGCTCACGCAAGGCGGCCACACCGCTCGGGCTCGGGTTGCCGTGATCCGCTGATCACGTCACCCCGCAGACACCCCGACGCCGGGCGACCCCGCCGCGACCCGACCGTTGCCCCGGCCATGCTAGGCTGCGCCGACCATCGCAGCTCGCATCGAGTCCCCCTGACGGAGCCATGCGCCGACCGCATTCGAACCCGTATCCCGTAGGGCCATCACTTCCCTGGCCCCCGGGTTCACCACCCGCCACGGCGGAGGCGCCATGAACCTCCGCAAGACCCCGCGCACGCTGGTCCTGACCGCGGGGTATGTCGGTCTCGTCCACGTCGCGGCCGGCCTGTCGCTGCTGCTGCGCTACGACGGCCGCGTGCCGCGCGAGGCGCTCCTCGTGTGGGCGAGCGTCGCGCCGGCGTTCACGGTCCTCTCGCTCGCGGGCTTCTGGGTCGCGGGGCTCTACCACGGGCTCTGGCGCTACGCGGGCACCGCGACCGTGTTCCAGATCGTGCGCGGCGTGACGCTGTCGGCGGTGGCGTGGGCCGCGATGGTGGCGCTCACGGCGCGCGACACGTTTCCGCCCGGCATCGCGATCCTGGTCTGGACCTGGGAGTTGCTCATCATGGGCGGCGTGCGCCTCGCGTGGCGGCTCTGGCGCGAGCGCGTGCTGGGCGGGAGCGGCGGGCGGCCGGTGCCCGCGCTGGTCATCGGCGCCGACCACGCCGGGGTGAGCCTCGTCCAGGAGATGCGGCGGCGGCGTTCGGGCGAGGAGTCGCTCCAGCCGCTCGGCTTCGTGGACGCCGACCCGCGGCTCACCGGCCACCTGGTCGAGGGCCTGAAAGTGTTCGGCACGCTCGCCGACGTGGCGCGCGTGCTCGCGCAGGAGCGGCCGGAGGTCGCGGTGGTCGCGAACCCCGAGCTGCCCGCGCGCGCGGTCCGCGAGCTCGCCGCGGCCTGCGCCGCCGCGGGCGTTCGCTTGAAGACCGTGCCCGCGATGTCCGAGCTCCAGCCGGGCGTGCGGATCACGCTCGCGCGCGTGCGCGACGTGCGGCTCGAGGACCTGCTCGGGCGCCCGACCGTGCGCGAGGGCGACGACGACGTGGGCGCGTTCTTGCGCGGCCGGCGCGTGCTCGTGACCGGTGCGGGCGGCTCGATCGGCGCGGAGCTCGCGCGCCAGGTGACGCGCTTCGCCCCGGCGGAGCTCGTGCTGCTCGACCATGCGGAGAACGGGCTCTACTACATCCAGCGTGAGCTCGCGGCCGGTTCCCCCGCGTTCGCGCTCCACGCCGTGGTCGGCGATCTCTGCGACGCCGACGGCGTCGAGGCGCTGCTCGCGCGCTTCCGCCCCGAGGTCGTGCTGCACGCGGCGGCGCACAAGCACGTCCCGCTGCTCGAGGACGCGCCGCGCGAGGCGGTGCGCAACAACGTCGTCGGCACGCGGCTCCTCGTGGACGCGGCGATGCGCCATGGCGTCTCGCACTTCGTGCTCATCTCCACCGACAAGGCGGTCAACCCGAGCAGCGTGATGGGAGCGTCCAAGCGCGTCTGCGAGCGCCTGGTCCAGGCGGCGTCGCGCCGCGGCCAGGGGCGTTTCTGCGCGGTGCGGTTCGGCAACGTGCTCGGGAGCGACGGCTCGGTGGTGCCGCTCTTCCAGCGCCAGCTCGAGCGCGGCGGTCCGCTCACCGTGACGCATCCGGACGCGACCCGCTACTTCATGACGATCCCCGAGGCGGTGCGCCTCGTCCTCCAGGCCGCGGCGATGGGACGCGGGGGCGAGGTGTTCCTGCTCGACATGGGCGAGCCGGTCAAGGTGCTGGACCTGGCGCGGCAGCTCGTGCGGCTCGCCGGACTGCGCGAAGGCGAGGACGTGGACATCGTGTTCACCGGACTCCGCCCGGGCGAAAAGCTGCACGAGGAGCTGCACTCCCGGGCCGAGCAGGCGCGCATGACGCGGCGGGAGCGTATCCTGCTCTGGGACCTGGCGCCGGAGGACGAAGCCGCGCTGCGCGCGCAGGTCGCCGAGCTCGAGCGCGTCGCGGTGACGGGCGATGCCGCCAGCATTCGCGCCGCGTTGCGCGTGCTGGTCCCGGAGTACGCGGACGGCGTGCAGGCGGGAGCGGTCGAAGGGGGAGAGGCGAGGGGGGCATCGGGGTCATGAGTGGTATGTGGGGTCCGTCGCTGCAGGAGGCGGCGGTATCCGCGAGCGCGATGCTGCTGCTGGCGATCGGGATCATCGCCATGCTCCAGCGCGGGCAGTGGCTCATCACGCTGCTCTTCTCGGCGGCGTTCCTGAGCCTGGGCGCGCTCCAGGCCGGCGTGCTCGGGCTGATGCGCGCAGGCAGTCCGGGCTCGGCGCACGTGTGGGCGGACTACCTGGCCCGGGTCTCCGCGCTCAGCTCGTGGCTCTGGCTGGCGTTGAGCGTGCTGCTCGGGCGGCCCGAGCCGCGACGGCAGCTCCGCGAGGCCGGGGCTCCGCTCGCGCTCTCGCTCGTCGCCTGCGTGCTGCTGTTCGTGCTCGCGCGCTCGAGGCTCGTGCTCGATTCGGTCGCGATCGGGCCGGGCGGCGCTTCGGTGCTGCTCGGGCCGCTCGGCAAGGCCTACCTGGGCTACTTGGCACTCACCATGCTGCTCGTGCTGCTCAACATGGAGGGCATGCTGCGCGCCGCCCCGGCCTCGGCGCAGCGCCGGATCGGCGGGCTCTTCCTCTCCATCCTGATCGCCGTGCTCGCCGAACTGCTCGTGGTCTCGGCGGGCGTGCTGCACGGCCACATCGAGGTCGGCTGGCTCGCGGCGGCGTCGCCGGTCCTGTTCGTGTCGGGCTCGAGCGCCGCGCTGGCGCTCGCGCGCCGCCGGCTGCGCGACATGAGCGTGCCGGTGGGGCGCCCGGTCGTCTACTACTCGTCGGTGTCCATCACGCTCGCGGTCGCGTTTCTCGTCGTGACGTTCGCGCTCTCGCGCCTGCTGCCGGCCATGTCGAGCGGGTTCCGGGCCTGGGTCGTCGTCGGCTTCCTGCTGTTCGTGGCCGGCGGCGCGATCCTGCTCATGGTGCAGCCGGCGTCCGGACGGGCGATCCGCCGATTCGTCGATCGCAACTTCTACGCCTACCGCTACGACTATCGCGCGGAGTGGGGGCGGGTGAGTCGCGCGCTCTCGCCGTCGGCCGCGCCCGAGGAGGTCTGCCGCCAGATCGAGACGCTGACGCGCGAGATCTTCGACGCCGACCACATCGCGATTCACTTCCGCGAGGACCCGGCCGGCGCGTTTCGCCTGCTCTACGGGCCCTCCGGCTCGCCCACGACGCTCGAGGCCACGCACCCGGTCGCGCGCTGGTTCGAGCGCGAGCGCTGGCCGGTGCTGTTCTCCGGACCCGGGCTCGATCCCGAGCTCGCGGCGGGGATCCAGGCGAGCAAGCTGCTCCGGACCTCGCTCGGTGCGGCCGTGTGCGCGCCGCTCGCGGTGGACGAGCCGGTCATCGCGCTCCTCTGGCTCTCGCCCAAGCGCGGGGACGAGGCATGGGCGGACGAGGATCTCGAGTTCCTCGCCGCCATGTCGCGTCAGCTCGCGTCGGCGCTGTGGTTCTCGCGCCAGGCCGAGCGGATCGCCGAGGCGCGCCAGCTCGAGTCGTTGCAGCGCCTGTCGAGCTTCGTGCTGCACGACATGAAGAACCACGTCTCGGGCCTGGCGTTGGTCGTCGACAACGCCCGCCGCCACATGGGCAATCCCGAGTTCCAGCGCGACGCGATGGCGGTGGTGGAGCGCACGGTGAAGAGCCTGCGCGAGCTCATGCTGCAGGTGAGCGGCGTGTCGTCGCCGCCCGCGCCGCAGCTCGCGCCGGTGGCGCTGCGCGAGCTGGTGTCCGAGGCGCTCGTCGAGAGCGGGCTGGCGCTCGATTCCACGCCGGGACTGCACGTCGAGATCACGGTGCCCGAGACGACCGAAGCCGTGCTCGACCGCCGCCAGCTCGGGCGCGTGCTCGTGAACCTGCTCGTCAACGCGCGCGAGGCGTTGAACGGTGTCGGCACGATCGGCGTGCGCGCGATCCTCGTCGCCGGCGCGGACGGCTCGCGCGAGGCGGTGATCGAGGTGAGCGACTCCGGCCGCGGCATGACCGAGGACTTCATCCGCACGCGACTCTTCAAGCCGTTCTCCACTACGAAGAAGGGCGGGCTCGGCGTGGGGCTGGCGCAATGCCGCGGCATCGTGGAAGCTCACGGCGGAACCATCGATGCGCGCAGTCGCCCGGGCGAGGGCACGGTGTTCACCGTGCGCGTCCCGGCGAGCGCGCCCATCCAGGCGGAGGAGGCGTGAGCCTCGAGAAGATCCTCATCGTGGACGACGAGGAGAGCATCCTGAACCAGCTCCGCTGGGGGCTGGCCGGGGAGTACGACGTCGTCACCGCCAGCACCGCGGACGAGGCGCGCCGTGCGATGCGCGAAGATCCCCCGAGCATCGTCACGCTCGACGTGACGCTCGGCCCGCCGAGCGCGGGCCCCGAGGGGCTGGATCTGCTCGACGAGATCGTCGAGAAGCATCCGCTCACCAAGGTCATCATGGTGACCGGCAACGACAGCCGCGAGAACGCCATCACCGCCATCCGGCGCGGCGCCGTCGACTGGTATGCGAAGCCGATCGAGCTCGACGAGCTGCGCGTCATCCTCAAGCGCGCCGTGCACATCCGCCAGATCGAGTCGGCCCAGCCGGGCGGGCCGGTCGCCCGCCGCCGCTACCACCGGCTCCTCGGGGAGTCGGAGGCGATGCGCAAGGTGTTCTCGCTCATCCAGCGCGTCGCGGCGACGGACGTCAACGTGCTCGTACTGGGCGAGAACGGCACCGGCAAGGAGTTGGTCGCGAACGCGATCCACGAGGCGAGCCCGCGACGCGACCAGCCGGTCGTGCCCATCTTCTGCGGCGCCATCCCGGAGGCCCTCCTCGAATCCGAGCTGTTCGGGCACGAGAAGGGCGCGTTCACAGACGCGTACCGCGCGCGGGAGGGCAAGTTCGAGCTGGCCGACCGCGGGACGCTCTTCCTCGACGAGATCGGGGACGTGCCGCTGCATCTGCAAGTGAAGCTGCTGCGCTTCCTCCAGGATCACGTGGTCCAGCGCGTCGGCGGACGGGAGAACCTACGCGTCGATGCCCGCGTGGTCGCGGCCACGAATCGCGACCTGAAGGCCATGGTCGCCGAAGGGCGCTTTCGCGAGGACCTGTTCTTCCGCCTCGCCGTCATCACCATCCAGGTCCCGCCACTGCGCGAGCGCGGCGACGACCTGCGGCTCCTCGCCGAGTACTTCCTCGAGTTCTACGGCCGGCAGCACAAGCGGCGGCAGAAGGGCTTCACGCAGGCGGCGCTCCGGGCGCTCATGGCGCACCCGTGGCCGGGCAACGTGCGCGAGCTGGAAAACCGCGTGCAGGGCGCCGTGATCCTCGCCCAGGACGGCTACCTGCGGCCGGAGGACCTCGAGCTGGAGTCGGCGGGCGGCACGACCGAGCCGTTGCCCACGCTGCAGTCGGCGCGCGACGAGGCCGAGCGACGGTTGCTGGTCGAAGCGCTCACGCGCAACGCGGGCAACGTGACGCGCGCGGCGCGCGAGATCGACGTGAGCCGGCCGACGCTGCACGATCTCGTTCGCAAGCACGGCCTCGACGTCTCGCGCTTTCGCCGGCCGGGGCTCGCGGAGGAGGAGACAGAGGACGAGGGCGCGGCCTCTTGACGCTCGGAGCCCCCGCCGATAGCGTCCGCATCGGCCGAACGCGAAGACCCCGCCCGGCACCGCCGGACGGGGTCTCGAATGTCTGGGGGGTTACGTTCGCGGAGTCGCGGGCCGCACGCGAGATTCTTTGAACTCGCCCCCCATGTCGCGCCGGGATTCGAATCTCCGCCGGCGAAAGTCTGGGGCACTGCCGCTACGTTTCTGGTGGATAGACGCTCGAGCCGCCGCAGGGATTCAATTTTTCTTCTGGCGATTCCGAGAAGTTCCATCGAGGCGACGCACCACCGAACCGCACCTGTAGCATCGCACCTCGAAGCCTGCGAAAAGTCCGGAAACGGTCACGCTTTGGCGGGGAAATGGAAAGTTCTGTGGCCAGCGAGAATGCATCGTCGAATCGGGTGAAGCCCCGGTGAAGCCGCGGTGATTCCCCGATGATCCCTCCGGCAATCTCCCGAGGGAGCCGATGAGCGCGGGGTTCTTCCTGGCGATCGCCGGCAACATCGGCGTGGGCAAGACCGAGCTCACGAACCGGCTCTCGGCCGAGCTCGGCTGGGCGGCGCACTACGAGCCCGTGATCCAGAACCCGTACCTGGATCCGTTCTACCGGGACATGCCGCGCTGGAGCTTCCACCTCCAGATCTACTTCTTGGGGGAGCGCTTCAAGGCGCAGGTGGAGATCGGCAAGAGCCCGCTGCCCTTCATCCAGGACCGGACCATTTACGAGGACGCCGAAATCTTCGCCAAGACATTGTGGCAACAGGGCTCGATGACCGACGTCGACTATCGGAACTACATCGCCCTGTTCAACTGCATGGTCGGCTTCCTGCGTCCCCCGGACCTCATCGTCTACCTCAAGGCGAGCCCGGAAACGCTCATGTCGCGCATCGCCAAGCGGGGCCGGGAGAGCGAGAAGACGATCGGCATCGACTACATCCAGCGATTGAACGCGGCGTACGACGACTGGATGCGTCGGGCCGCGCAGGAGGGCGAGGTACTGGAGATCGACACGGATCGGGTGGCGATGCTGGGCGAAACGCCGACGTTCCGCGAGTTGGTCGAGCGGCTCAAGCGCCGCTACCCGCCGCAGGCCGAGCTGAGGCTGGACTCGGGCGGGAGGTAGCACTTCAACTCGAAAGAGCTCGCGCGGTCGTCGACTCGGCAGCTCTCCCCGGACGCCGTCTCGTACCCCCCCGTTGCTAGGGCCTCGCCGCCAACGCCCCCGTGCAGCGACCGCACAGTCCCGGCTGCGATGGATCGTGGCCGACGTCGCTGCGGTACATCCAGCAGCGCTCGCACTTGGCGCGCGTCGTCTTGCGGACGCGAACCACCGGCGCGGCGCCGTCGGCGACGGTCTCGAGCGTGACGTCGGCCACGATGAGCAGCGCGACGAGCTCTTCGCCGTAGCCTGCAAGGCGAGCGGTCCACGCGCGCGGCGCGGCGAGCGTGACGTCGGCCTCGGCCGTGGTCGCGAGCGTCTTCGCCGCGCGCAGCGGCTCGATCGCGGCGTTGACCGTGTCGCGCACCTCGCGCAGGAACATCCACTCGTCGCTCGTTCGTCCCGCCTCGTCGCGCCTGGGCCACTCGGCGTGGTGGACGCTCGAGGCCTCGGCCACGAGCCCGGGGTGCGACTGCCAGGCCTCGTCGGCCGTGAACGCGAGCGCCGGCGAGACCGCGAGCGTCAGGTCGTGGAGCGCGAGCCACAGCACGCTCTGGGCGGAGCGCCGCGCGGGATCCGAGGGCGCGAGCGTGTAGAGCCGGTCCTTCGCCACGTCGAGATACACCGCGGACAGATCCACGGTGCAGAGATCCAGGAGCTGATCGAGAGCACGGTGGAACTGGAGCGCCGTCCACTCCGAGCGCACGCGAGCGAATCGCGCCGTCAGGTGGTTCGCGAACGCGCGATCGGTGGCCAGGAGCTTCGCCTCCGCCACGGCGTCCGCCGGCGAGAAGTCCGACAGGTTCCCGAGCAGGAAGCGCAGCGTGTTGCGCACCTTGCGATAGGCATCCGCCACGCGCTGGAGGATCTCGTCGCCCACGCGCACGTCGCCGCGCCAGTCGGTGGCGAGCGCCCACCAGCGCACCACGTCGGCGCCGTACTTCTCGACGAGCGTGAGCGGGTTCACCACGTTGCCGATCGACTTGTGCATCGCGCGGCCCGAGCCGTCGAGCACCCAGCCGTGCGTCGCGACCTGGGTAAACGGCGCCACGCGATCCACCCCGACCCCCACCATGAGCGACGAGTTGAACCATCCACGGTGCTGATCGGGGCCTTCGAAGTAGAGCACCTCGGCCTTGCCGGCGCGCGCCGCCTTCCACGCCGCCGCGAGCTCGGGATGCGAAACCTGGATCGCGCGGTACGTGCTCCCGGAGTCGAACCACACGTCGAGGACGTCCTCCTCCCGCCGGAACGGACCCTTGCCGCCGCACGCGGAGCAGGCGAAGCCGGGCGGCAGGAAGTCCTCCACCGGGCGCTCGTACCAGACGTCGGAGTTCGTCCCCCGGACGAGCTCGGCGGCGCGCTTCATCACGCGGCCGTCCAGCGACGGCTGGCCGCACGATTCGCAATAGACGGCTGGGATGCCGACGCCCCAGCTCCGCTGGCGCGAGAGGCACCAGTCGGGCCGGCTCCGCACGGCCTCGCGGATGCGATTGCGCGAGCTGTCCGGGTCCCAGCGCACCGCCCGCTCGATCTGCTCGATGCAGCGATCGCGGTGGCCGTCGTGATCCACGATCAGGAACCACTGGTCCGTGGCGCGGAAAATGACCGGCTTGCGGCAGCGCCAGCAGTGCGGGTAGCTGTGCGTGAACGTCCACGCATGGAGCAGCACGCCCTGCGCATCGAGCCAGCTCAGGATGTCGTCGTTGACGTCGAGCACGCTGCGGCCGGCGAAGTGCGGCACCTCGGGCGTGAAGCGCCCGCCCTCGTCCACCGGGCAGTACACGCCGAGGCCGCTCCGCTGGCCGACCGTGAAGTCCTCGGTGCCGTGCCCGGGCGCGGTGTGCACGATGCCCGTGCCGTCCTCCATGCTCACGAACGGCGTGCCGTCGACGACGCGCGAGTCGTTGCCGAACGGGGCCGTGAACAGCGCCCCCACGAGATCGGCGCCGCGCAGCTTCCCGAGCGGCTCCGCGGGGACGCCGAGCCGCTCCGCGAACGGCGCGAGCCGCGCCTCGGCCACGATCAGCACGTGGCCCGCCGCGCGCACGACGACGTAGGTCGCGAGCGGATCCACCATGAGCCCGAGGTTCGCGGGCAGCGTCCAGGGCGTGGTCGTCCACGCGACCGCGCTCGCCTCCGGCCAACGCGCGAGCGCGCCCGCGGGCGCGTCCTTCCGGAGCGGGAAGCGCACAAACAGGCTGGGGGAGGGCACGTCGGCGTACTCGATCTCGGCCATGGCGAGCGCGGTGCGATCGGTGGGGCACCAGTGGATGGAGCGCTTGCCGCGCTGGATGAACCCGCGCGCGTTCAGCTCCGCGAGCGTCTCCAGGATCTCGGCCTCGAACTCGGGCGCCATGGTGAGGTAGGGCCGCTGCCAGTCGCCCCAGCCCCCGAGCCGGACGAACTCTTCGCGCTGGATGTCGATCCACTTATTCGCGTATTCGCGACACGCCTTGCGGAGCTCGAGCCGCGACGGCTTCTGCTTCCTGGCGGCGAACTCGCGGCCGACCTGCATCTCGATCGGCATGCCATGGTTGTCCCAGCCCGGCACGTACGGGCTGTCGAGGCCCTGGAGCGACGCCTGGCGCACTGCGGCGTCCTTCCAGATCTTGTTCGCGGCGGTGCCCATGTGCAGGTGGTTGTTGGAGTAGGGCGGCCCGTCGTGCAGGAGCCACAGCGGGCGGCCGGCGCGAAGCGCGCGGAGCCGCGCGTAGGCGTCCGACTGATTCCACGCCGCGAGCCGCTCGGGCTCGCGAGCCGCGAGCTCCGCCTTCATCGGAAACGCCGTCGCGGGCAGGTTGAGCGTGTCGCGATACCCGGGCTTCTTCGGCTCTCCCGCCATGACCCCTCCGCTCGTTTCGAGCACGTGAGCATGAGAAACGCCCCGACGGAAGTGGCCGCGCCGCGCTCGCGCACGGTGGCCAGATCCGCCGGGGCGACGGGGAGTCGCGTTGCCACCCGGCTTCGCGCATCCCTCGCGGGAGGCGTCTCGTGGAGCACGAGGCTCCCGCCCGCTCGCCGCGCGATGGGGGCGTTCCATCCCGGCTCTACCGCGGCGCCTCATGCTGCGCCGCCTCCTCCGGTGGCTCGGGGGGTGATCTTCGCGCCGCGCATCCGCCCGCCGGGCTCGCACCGTCCCCGGCTCGCTCATGGGCCTGTCGCGGGCTACTCGTCCCCTTCACAGCCAGTGCTCGAACGGGTCGCACCATGCCACCCGCTCACGCCGAGCGTCAAGGCCCGCCGTGCGCGCTGTCGGCCCGGGCGCTGTCGGGCCGCGCCTGTGGTGGGGTAACGCGACGGCGAAGCGGGTGTTTCGCGGGCGCGAGCGAATCGGCTCGCGGCGCCGCGCGCCGGACGAGCCCGCTGTCGGGGTGGGCACTCCGGGTGTGTACGCCGCGAGTCGTCACGGTGTCCCGGCGGACGAGGGCCGTCCTCGTCGAATCGCGGTGCGTGCCGACCACCCGGACGCGACTGCTGCTCGAAGCCGTGTCCCTGCGTGCGCCGTCGGCGCGCAACGTGTCCCTGCGTGCCCCGCCCGCGCGCGTCCGGGCGTAGCGCACGGTGTCGCTCCGCGTGCCGGCGACCCGCAGGCTCTCGGCCACGCTCGAGCCGGGAGCGAGGCGGTGGTGGAGCGGGCGCGCGAGCGACG
>DATDEX010000246.1:0-3936 GCA_036522895.1 Candidatus Eiseniibacteriota bacterium
CAGCGCCTGCGCGGCGACCGCCGGCGTCGGGGCCGGCGCCTGGCCGGTCCCGAGCCGCGCCAGCACCGCCTTGCACGCGGCACGCAACGTCTCCGAGACGCCACGCCCGTCCGAGGCCACGGCCTCGAACTCCGGCCAGCCCTGCGGGTTCAGCGACTTCCGCAGCCGCTCGACCGGGATCGCCACCGCCACGTCGCGCTTGTTCCACTGGTAGACCCAGGGGATGCGCGCCGCGGCCGGCCCGGTCACGCCGAGCGTGCGCAGGTGGTCGTGCAAGTCCGCCAGCGACTCGCGGTTCGCCGCTTCGCGCGCCGGGTGCGAGTCGGCCACGAACACGAGCCCGTCGACGCCCTGGAGCACCGCCCGCCGCGAGAGCCGGTAATAGACCTGGCCCGGCACCGTGTAGAGGTGGAAGCGGGTGAGGAAGCCGTTCACGTGCCCCAGGTCGATGGGCAGGAAGTCGAAGAAGAGCGTGCGCTCCTGGTCGGTCGCGATCGAGATCATCTTGCCGCGCCGTTCGGGCGGCAGGCGGTCGTGGAGGGACTTCAAGTTCGTGGTCTTGCCACAAAGTCCCGGACCGTAATAGACGATCTTGAAATGGATTTCGTGCGTCCGGTGGTTGATGAGCGCCAAGGTGCTGCTCCTCCGGACGCGGGGCGACCTATTCGCCGAACAGCGCGTCGACCTCGTTGCTGGCCGCGGCCGCGAAATCCGGGGCCGCCTCGAACGCTTCCGCCGGCGCCTCGCCGCCGATGCCGACCTTCTCGAACAGGGTCCGGAACACGTTGTCGAGCGTCTCCGCGCCGCGCCGCGAGCGGATCCGCACCAGCCCCAGCGTGCTCCGCTTGTCGAAGACGACGGACAGGATGACCCGGTCAGCAAGCAGCCGCGAGTACACGGAGCGCGCCCGACCCTCGTTCACGACCGCGTCCACGCTCGCCTCGCCCAGGAGCATCGCCAGCTCGGTATTGGCCGTGAAATCGGCCGCCGCCAGGCTCGCGAACGAGGTGACGTCGAAGTCGTCCACCCGGCCCGCGGAGGTGATGACCTGCCCCGAGCGGTCGATCAGGTGAGCCGACAGCGCGTTCGTGCGCTGGAGGAGCTCGTCGAGCACGTCGTCGATGAGCTTGAAATCACTTTCGAACAAGGTCCACTGCGGCATGGCGCTCCCCCGCGCTCCGGCGGATGTGCGACGTCCGAGGTGAAGGAACCCTGTGGCACGTCCGTGTTCCCAGTCGGGACTGTTACCACGGCGCAACCCCCGCCAACAAGCGAAGTTTGCCGGGCCCCCTCGGGCTGCCGGATAACCCCGTATCGGTACGGATTCCCACGGAAAGAGCCCCCGGGCCGCCGCCCCGGCCGCCGAGCGCGACTGCACGCATGGTCAGCTAATCGTGCTCGTCCTCGATCTCGCCTACGATCTCCTCGAGGATGTCCTCCAGCGTGAGGATGCCGAGGAACCCCCCCTCGGCCCCGCGCACGACCGCCATCTGCCGGCGCTCCCGGCGGAACACGTTGAGCGCGCCCCCCAGCGACTGGTCCGGGTCGATGTAGAGCGCCGGGTACATGGCGTCCTCGAGGATCACCAGGTTCATCAAGCTGAAGATGTGGAACAGGTCCTTCGTGTTGACGATGCCCACGATGTTCTCGGGTGTGCCGTCCCAGACCGGCATGCGGGTGTGGGCGCTCATGCGCGCGGTCTCGAGGATGTCGTCCGGCTTCGCGTGCCGCGAGATCGCCACGACCCGCTCGCGCGGCACCATGACGTCGCGCACCTTCTTGTCCGACAGCTCGAAGACGGCCCGGGCGTAGGTCGCCTCGTCGGGCTGGATCACGCCGGCCTCCTGCCCCTCCTCGATCAGCATGTCGATCTCGTCGGGCGAGTGGACCTGCGACGCCTTGGGCGGCTCCGGCACGCGCAGGAGCCGCACCGCGAGCGCGGCGGAGCTGCGCACGAACACGACCAGGACGCGCGTGAGCGTTCGAAACGCGAGGAGCGGCGCGGCGAAGAGCAGCACGACCTTTTCCGCGTGCCGGAGCGCGATCGCGCGCGGCACCAGCTCGCCCAGCACCATGTGCAGGTAGGTGATGCACAGGAACGCCACGCCGATCGCGGTGCCGTGCGCGAACGCGGCGCTCCACGGGATCGGCAGCCCGTCGAAGAACGGCTGCATCGCCCGGCCGATGCTCGGCTCGCCCAGCCAGCCGAGCGCCAGGCTCGCGAGCGTGATGCCGAGCTGGGTGGCGGCGAGCGAGTCGTTCAGGTTTTCGACGAGCCCGCGCGCGAGCCTGGCGCCCGGCCGGTTCTCCGCGACCAGCTGCTCGATGCGCGTCCAGCGCACCGAGACGAGCGCGAACTCGATCGCCACGAAGAACGCGTTCATGGCCACGAGGATCGGTACGGCGAACGCGACGAAGGTGTCGAGCATGGGCCCTGGCGCGGTTACTCGACGTCGCGGCGGCCCTCGAGCGCCCGCGCCAGCGTGACCTGGTCGGAGTACTCGAGGTCGGAGCCCATGGGGACGCCGCGCGCGATGCGCGTGACGCGCACGCCCAGCGGGGCGAGGAGGCGCGACAGGTAGAGCGCGGTCGCCTCGCCGTTCACGTTGGGGTTCGTGGCGAGGATGACTTCCTTCACCTCGCCGCCGCGGAGCCGGGCGAGCAGCTCGCGGATGCGCAACTGCTCCGGGCTCGTGCCCTCGAGCGGCGAGAGCGCGCCGCCCAGCACGTGGTAGCGGCCGGGGAACTGCCCGGTGCGCTCGAACGCGAGCACGTCCACCGGCTGCTCGACCACGCACAGGATGCGCGGGTCGCGGCGCGGGTCGCCGCAGAGCGCGCACGGGTCGGTCTCGGAGAAGTTGCCGCACGTGGTGCAGAAGCCCACGCGCTCGCGCACGTCGCGGATCGCCTCGGCGAGCCGGAGCGCGTCCTCCTTCGGGACGCGGAGCAGGTGGAGCGCCAGCCGCTGGGCGCTCTTCGTGCCGATGCTCGGGAGCTTTTCCAGCTCCGCGATCAGCAGCTCCAGGTATTTCGAGCTATACACGAGGGCGGTCGATCAGAACGGCAGGTTGAAGCCGCCCGTGACCTTGGAATAGGCCTCGGTCATCTTCTCCTGCGAGGTGCGCTGCGCCTCGCCAATCGCCGTGATCACCAGGTCCTCGAGCAGCGTGACGTCCTTCTCGTCGAGGACCTTCGGGGAGAGTTTCAACTCCTTCAGCATCTGCTTGCCGTCCACGACGGCCTTCACCAGGCCGCCGCCGGCCGTGGCCTCGTAGCGCTGCTCGGCCAGCTGGGTCTGGAGCTCGCCCATCTGTTTCTGCATCTTCTGCGCCTGCTTCATCATGTCGCCAAAGCTCTTCATTGGCTCCGCTCTCCTCCGCGCCCCGCGCGGTCCGGACGTTCGCGCCCTTCCGTGCGTTCCGGGCGGTCCCCGCGTTCGCGCTTCCCGCCGCGTTCCCCGCGTTCCCCCCGCTCCCCTCGTTCGATGACCTCGCCGTCGAACACCTCCATGGCGCGATCGATGATCGGCTGGAGACTATCCGCTTTCGCGGCGCGCTGCTCGGGCGTCTCCGGGGCGCCCGCCGTGCACTGGAGCCGGAGCGTGCGGCCGAACGAGCGGGCCAGCTCCTCCTGGACGATGGCGCGCGCCTCGGGCGCGTCGAGCACCGAACGGTGGAGGTCGTCCATGGCGAGCACCAGCTCGCCCGCGGCGACGCCCACGAGCTTCGACTGCTCGAGGAACGCGCCGAGCATGCGCTTCCGGCCGTTGACCGCGCTGATCGTGGCCTGCCAGGCGGAGCGGGTGGCCTCGTCCAACTCGGCGGGGCCGGGTTCGGGGGCGTCCGCCGTGGCGGTGACGCTGCTCGCGGCGAACGGCTCCGCCACGCTGGCGGTGGCGACGATGGGCGGCGGCGCGACCTGCGAGGGCGTGACGCT
>DATDEX010000247.1:0-3965 GCA_036522895.1 Candidatus Eiseniibacteriota bacterium
GCCGCCGCGGTGGCGGCGGTCGCGGCGCCGTTCGCGTGCGGGGTGGCCTCCGGGACCCGGGCCGCGAGCGCGGCGAGCGTGCGGGCCTCGTAGAGATCGCGCACCGTGAGCGAGGCGGTCGCGGGATCGCGCCGCAGGTCGGAGATGACCTGGGCGGCGAGGAGCGAGTTGCCGCCCAGGTCGAGGAAGAAGTCAGCGTCCGCCGGGATCTCGCCCGCGACCGGCAGGTTGCGGGCGAACGCCTCCGCCACAAGCCGCTCGGCGGCCGTCTCGATCGGGCGCACCGCGCGCGAGTCGCGCGGCGCGTGGGCCAGATCGGGGAGCGCGCTCCGGTCGAGCTTGCCCGAGAGGGCGCCGCGGGGGAGCTCGTCGAGCCGGGCGATGCGCGACGGCACCATGGCCTCGGGCAGCGTGCGCCGGAGCCAGCGGCCGACCGCCTCGCGGTCCGGTTCCCGGCCGGCCTCGGTCACGACGAACGCCACCAGCTCGGGCCCGGCGCCGTTGACCTGGATGCCGCACGCGGCTTCGAGGATCCCGGGGCAGCGGCAGAGCTCGCTCTCGATCGCGGTCAGCTCGATCCGGTGGCCGCGGATCTTGACCTGCGTGTCGGCGCGACCCAGGTAGGCGAGCGCTCCCCCCGCGAGCCGGCGCACGAGGTCGCCCGTGCGATAAATCCGACCGAGGCGCGGATGCTCGACGAAGCGCTCGCGCGTCAGGTCGGGCCGGCCGAGGTAGCCCCGCGCGACGCCCTCGCCGGCGATGCACAGCTCGCCGATCTCGCCCTCGGGCACCTCGCGGAGCTCGGCGTCCGTCACGTACGCGCGATTTCCCGCGACCGGGTGGCCGATCGTGACCGGTTCGCCCGCGCGCACGGGGGTGCGGACGGCGGTGACCGTGCACTCGGTGGGCCCGTACCCATTCTCGAGCCTCCGGCCTGGCGCCCAGCGCTGGGCGACGTCCGCGGTGAGTTCCTCGCCGCCGACGTAGAGAAGCCGCACGTCGGGCAGCTCGCGCTCTGGATCCTCGCAGCAGGTCATGCGCAGCAGCGTCGGCGCGGGACACCACACGCTGATCCGCTCGGCGCGCAGCCAGGGCAGGAGGTCGGGGCCGGAGCGGACGCGGTCGTCGTCCACCACCACCACCGTCGCCCCGGTCGCCCAGGCCAGCCACACCTCCTCGACCGAGGAGTCGTAGGCCGCCGACGAGGTCTGCGCGACCCGGTCGCCGGGCCGGAGATCGAAGTACTCGGCGTCGGCGTTCACCAGGTTCGCGACGCTCCGATGCTCGATCATCACCCCCTTGGGATGGCCGGTCGTTCCCGACGTGTAGATGACGTAGGCGAGCGTCCCGGGACCGAGCCAGGGCGGCGGGGCGGGGCGGAGGCCAGGCTTCGCCGCGGCGTCGGCGGGATCCACGATCTTCTCCGCCGGGTAGCCCACCGCCAGCAGCTCCGCGCGCTCGGCGGGCCCCGCCACGACGGCGACGGCGCGGGAGTCCTCGAGCAGGAAGCGCAGCCGCTCGGGCGCCGTGCCGGGCTCGATGCACGTCCAGGCGGCACCGGCCTTCATGATCGCGAGCTGCGCCGTGTAGAGCCCGGCCCCGGCGCGCGGCACGAGCACCGCGACGACGCACTCCCCGCGCACGCGCGGCGCGAGCAGCGCGGCGAGCGAATCGGCGGCCGCATCGAGCTCGGCGTACGTCAACCGCACGCGCGGCATTTCGGAACGCGCGGTGCCCGTCCGGAGGACGGGCGCGGGGACATCCAGCGCGAGCGCGGTGGGGGTGACGCGGGTTTGGTACTCGAAGATGGCGTGCAACAGCCGGACGCGCGTTGCGGTCCGTTCGTCCGTGTGCATGTCGGGGTCGGCTCCGGAGCCTATGACGTGGGTAAGTCGCATTGTCCGACATGAACGCGAAACCGACAACGACAATCCAACGAGGCGGGCACGATAGGGGTCTGCATTACCCCGATCGACTCGCCGAATCGAGGTGAGCGAAGATTGACGCTCGCCCGCCCTCGTGATTCGAGCGTTACGGGGCTAGCGCCGCCTGCCGCTCTCGCGTGCGAGCCGCTCGAGCAGGACCGCGACACGCTTGGCCTGCCAGGGCAGCGTGTAGAGCCGCGCCGTTTCGAGCACGGTGTGCCCGCCGCTGCCCTTGAGGCCCATGGCATCGATGATCATGGGCACGCGCCCATCGAGGAACGACACGTCGGCAGCACCCGCATGGGCGGGGTCGACGGGCTCGAGCGGACCGAGTCCCAGGTCGCGGCTCGCCTGGTCGACCAGCCCCAGGAGCCGGCGGTTGCCGTCGGTCGGGGCGAGCGGCGGGTAGCCGTCCTCGAACCGGATGTCCGCGACCGTGTGCGGCGACGCGTTGTCGGCGATGCGGTGCATCGTGGCCTGGGCGTGCTCCCGCTGCTCCGGCGTCAGGGCCCGCAGGTCGCCGGTCACGAGCGTGCTCTCGGCGACCACGTTCGTCTTGCCGAACGCCGTACCGCGCGAATCCGCGGCGTCGTGCCCGATCGAGGTGCCCCCGACGATGAGCCCGGGATTGAACGTCAGGTAGGGCTCGTGCCCCAGGGAGTCGCGGAACTGCTCGAGGAGGTGCGCGGCTTCGTAAATGGCGCCCACGCCAACCCGGGGGCTGAACACCTCCGAGGAGTGGGCCGGGGTGCCGCGCACGCTCAGCACCCAGCCGACCGACCCGCGCCGCGACACGATCACGTGGCGCGGGTCGCCGTCGCCGTCCTCGAAGCCGATCGCGGCCGTCGCGCCCTCGGCGGCGGCGAGGAGGTCCGCGCGGGCCGCGGCGAGCGGCGTGCCGGCCCGCTCCTCATCGCCCGTCAGGACCACCACCACGTGCAGCCGGTCGAGCGCGCCGGTCTCGCGGAGCGCCCGGAGCGCCAGCAGCATGATGACGTCGCCGCCCTTCATGTCGGTCACGCCCGGTCCGGTCGCGGTCGAGTCGTCGAGTCGCTGGAAGCGCTGGAACGGACTCTCGGGCTCGAACACGGTGTCGAGGTGGCCGACGAGCACCACCTTGGGCCCCCGCGTCCCGTGCTCGGCGATCAGGTGCCCGGCCCGGCCCCAACTCGCCCCGTCGACCCAGCGGGTGCGGAACCCCAGTCGCTCGAACTCCGGCGCGAAGAGCGTGCTCACCGCGCGCACGCCGGCAAAGTTCATGGTGCCGCTGTTCACGTCGACCGCGCGCTCGAGGAGCGCCAGCGCCTCGGGGAGATGGCGGTCCACGCTCGCCGCGAGCTTCCGCTCGAGCGGGGAGAGGGCCGCGCCTCGCGCGCTGGCAGCGAGCGCGAGCCCGAGGCATAGGAGCGCTGCGGAGGGGAAGAGTCGGCGACGCATCGCGGGCACTATGCAGCCGGGCTCCGAAGTCGACAAGCTTGCGCCCCCGGGAGAACGGGCGCTCCGCCTCACGGATGCGGAGCGATCCGCGTGAACACCGTGCCCTCGAGCCGCCCGGAGCGGACGAACCCCGCGAGCCGGAATCCCGGCGGGGCCTCGCGGTGTCGCAGCAGCGCGTTCCACGCTCCCTCGTCCGGACGGCCGAGGAGCCACTCGTTCGTGAGCACGACCGCGCCGGGCCGGAGCCGCGCGGGCCCGTTCACGAGTCCGGCCGGCTCGAGCGGCACGAGCGTGACCGGATGCCGCGCGTACCAGGCGATCCACGGCGCGGCGTCGCTCGCGACGAGCACGCCCTCGGGCAGCATCGGCTGCACGCCGAGCCCGAGCCCGCGCCACTCGCTCTCGTGGAACTCGCTCCGGCCCGCGAGGCTTCCCGCGAGCGACGCGCTCCAGTCGCTCGCGAGCGGCACGACGCCGGCGAGCATGGCCATCAGCATGGCGGCGAAGGCCAGGTACGGGTTCGAGGAGCCGTCGGGGCAACGGAACTCGATGCGTTTGGCCTTGGCGGTCTGCGAGTAGACGGGAATGCGGATCGACGCCGAG
>DATDEX010000248.1:0-9018 GCA_036522895.1 Candidatus Eiseniibacteriota bacterium
CCACGCGCTCCGCGAGCCGCCGCCGGCCGCGCACCGGAGCGGCGCGGCCGCCGCCCAGATGCGCGGCGAGGAAGCGGCTCACGCGCTGCTCGTACTCCGCGCGATGCGCCACCCACACCTGGGTGTGCTTCGCGTCGTCCACGGTCCACGTCTCCGCGCCGCGCCCGGCAGCCGCGGTCAGGCGTGCGACCTCGGCCCGCGAGAAACGATCCTCGAGCCGGGTCTGGATGAGCAGCACCGGGCGACCGGCGAGCGAGCGCAACGCGGCCGCCGCGTCGAGCTGGCCGGGATCGTGCCCGGTGACGATCTGGTCCAGCCGGCGCGCGAACGGCGCGAGCGGGAACGCGGGCAGGTGGAGGACGAGCCGGAAGCCGTCCGCGATCGCGGCGTCGCCGCTCGCGAACGGGCAGTCGGCGACCACGGCGCTCACGTCCGGGCGCTCGCGGGCGAGCGCGAGCGCGACGGCACCCCCGAGCGACTCGCCGAAGAATGCGACCCGCTCGCCGCGCGACTGCGGCCGCGCGCGGAGCCAGTCGAGCGCGGCGCGGGCATCGCGCAGCTCCCAGTAGCCGAGCGTCGTGGGCTTGCGATCGAGCGTGCGCGCCGAGCGGAAGTCCACCGCGAGCAGGCCGTAGCCGTCGCGGCGCAGGAACTGCCCGTACCGCCAGAGGCGGCGGTGATCGCGCGCGTAGCCCGCGAACAGGAGCACCGTGGCCGGCCGCGTCCCCGCCAGGTACCAGCCGTCCAGGTGGTCGTCCTCGCCCACGGGGATGCGCACGCGCTCGGCCCGGCCGTCGAGGTTCTCGACTCCCCCCAGGTCGGCCGGAACGCTGGGGAAGAGCGCGATCCAGGCCGAGCCGGCGGCGAGCAGGAGCAGCGCGCTCGTGAAGAACACCATGGCCTTGCGCATGAGCAAACACCCTAGCAGAAGTCGTGCGCCGTTCGCCCCGCGCGCGCACCCGGCCCGGACCTGGGGGATTCGCGTGACGGGTGAATCCGCCGCGTTGGACGCGCCGGCGCGCTGCGATACTGTCCGCGCCCCATGCCCGCACCCTCGCCCGCTCCTTCACCCCCGCCTCCGCCCGCGCCGCCGCCCCGGTTCGCGCACGCGCTCGTGATCGGCGCCTCCGGCCTCGTCGGCGGCGCGTTCCACGCGCGGCTCGCGCGCACCCGCACGCGCGTCACCGGCACGAGCTTCGCGCACCCGCGCGAGGGGCTCGTGCCGTTCGCGCTCGGACCCGCCCCGGAGCCGTTCCTGGACGCGGTCGGCCCCGACCTGGTGGTGATGGCGAGCGCGATGACCTACGTGGACCGCTGCGAAGCGGAGCCCGACGAGGCCGAGCGGCGGAACGTCCACGACCTGAAACCCATCGCCGAGTGGTGCGCGCGGCGCGACGCGGCGCTCCTCTACTTCTCGACCGACTACGTGTTCGACGGCGCCGCGGGCCCCTACGACGAGGCCGCGGCGACGCATCCGCTCAGCGTCTACGGCCGCACGAAGTGGGCGGCCGAGCAGCTCGTGGCCGCCGTGCCCGGCTCGCTCGTGGTCCGCATCACCAACGTGTTCGACATCGGCTTCGAGGACCGCAACTTCGTGCACCGATGCGTCACGAGTCTCCGGGACGGAAGACCGCTCGTGGTGCCGGGCGACCAGCTGGCGACCCCCGCGTACGCCACCTGGCTCGCCGACCACGCCGTGACGCTGCTCGAGCGGGGCGCTATCCTGAGCCCGCAGGGCCCGCGCCTGCTGCACGCGGGCTGCGACGACCTGGTGTCGCGCGGCGAGCTGGCGCGCCGCGTGGCGGGCCTGCTCGGCGCGGACGCCTCGCGCATCGAGGAGCGGCCGACCGCCGACCTCGGCCAGCTCGCGGCGCGCCCACTGCGCGGCGGCCTCAGGAACGACCGCTGGAAAGCCCTGCTCGGCGTGGAGCGGCTGCCGCTCGACGACGCGCTCCACGACTGCCTGCCCCGGATGAGGCGACTGTATGCCGGATCGACCTGAACGCGACCGCGACCTCGACGCCTTGAAATCGAGCGTGCGCGCGTTCGCCGAGAAGCACCACGCGCGGCGCGCGTTCGAGCCCGGCGTCACCCCCGTGCCGGTGACCGGCAAGGTCTTCGACCACGAGGAGTTCGAGCTGCTGCTCGAGGCCGCCCTCGACGGGTGGTGGACCGAGGGTCGCTTCACGCAGCAGGTCGCCGCCGATCTCGCCGGATTCCTCGGGACGCGCGACGTCATGCTGTGCAACAGCGGTTCGTCCGCGAACCTGCTCGCGCTCACGGCGCTCACCTCGCCGCTCATGAACGAGCGGCGTCTCCGGCCGGGCGACGAGGTGATCGGCGTCGCCGCGGGGTTCCCGACCACGATCGCGCCCGCCGTGCAGGTGGGCGGCGTTCCGGTGCTGCTCGACATCGAGCTCGGCACCTACAACGTTGACGTCCGCCGGCTCGAGGAGGCGGTAACGCCGCGCACGCGGGCCATCATGCTCGCGCACACGCTCGGCAACCCGTGGAACGTCGACGCGGTCCTCGCGGTGGCGAAGGCGCACGACCTCTGGGTCATCGAGGACTGCTGCGACGCGCTCGGCGCCACGTACAAGGGCCGCATGGTGGGCTCGTTCGGCGACCTGGGCACGCTGTCGTTCTATCCGGCCCACCACATGACGTGTGGCGAGGGGGGCGCGGTGTTCTCGCGGCTCGCGCGGATCAAGCGAGCGGTGGAGTCGTTCCGGGACTGGGGACGCGACTGCTGGTGCCTCCCCGGCAAGGACAACACCTGCGGCAAGCGCTTCGAGTGGCAGCTCGGCGACCTGCCGGAGGGCTACGACCACAAGTACACGTACACGCACCTCGGCTACAACATGAAGACGTCGGATCTCCAGGCCGCGCTGCTCATGGCGCAGATGAAGAAGCTGCCGGGGTTCATCGCCGCCCGCCGCCGGAACTGGGCACATCTGCACGAGGCGCTCCTCCCCTGGCGGGAGTGGCTGATCCTCCCCGAGGCGACGCCGGGGAGCGAGCCGTCGTGGTTCGGGTTCCTGCTCACGGTCCGAGCGGGCGCGCCGTTCTCGCGCGCGGAGCTCGTGGCGTGGCTCGAGAGCCGGAAGATCGCCACGCGCATGCTGTTCGCGGGCAACATGACGCGCCAGCCCGCGTTCGAGGGCGTCGCGCACAGGGTCGTCGGGACGCTCGAGAACACCGACCGCGTCATGCGGGACACGTTCTGGATCGGCGTCTGGCCGGGGCTCACGCCGCCGATGCTCGACTGGATGGCGGAGAGCTTCTCCGAGTTCTTCGTCGCGCGGGCACTGCGCCCGGCCTGAACGTTCAACGCTTCCGGGCCGAGTCGGCGCGCGCGCCGCGCAGGCTGTCGGGTCGCGCCCCGGGTCGCCAGGGCACCTCCCAGGCGCTCTCGGCACCGGCCCCCAGGTCGCGTGTGGCCCGGGCGCGCGCATGCAGCATGCCGCCCCCGCCCCCTTGCATCTGCGGCGACCTCCCCGACCAGACGTCCCAGCGCGCACGCCATACGCCGTCGCGACCGCGACTCGCGACCGTGAAGGGGGTAGCGGCGAGCCGCGCGCCTGTCGGGAACACGTTCACGAAAGAGAACTCCACGGTCTGGCGCTTGAGCTCGAAGTGAACGTGCGCGGGGTAGCCACCGTAGCCCCCGGGGAACACCGTGCGGAGCCGGTACTCGCCATGCGGGCCGCTCAGGAGCGTAGCCGCGAGCCGCGGGTAATGGACGCCGTACTCGCCCCTGGCGTCAGCGTGATAGGCGAAGAGCCGCGCCCCGGCGAGCGGCCGCCCGCCCGCCTCGAGCACGCGCCCCGAGAGCTCGAACGGTTCCCCGGGCTCACCGGGCGGCGAGAGCCGCACGTCCCAGCCCGTGGGCGCGCGGCGGCGCGGGTCGTCGTCCGCGGCGCGGGCGAGCGTGACGAGGCCGAGGAGCGCGGCGAGCGGGAAGTAGCCGAGCAGCGCGGCGAGCGCCAAGCGGCCGAGCAACACGAAACGCGGCGGGACGATGCGCATCGGACCTCCGGTGGGGAACGTCCTCCCGGAGCGCGGGCCGGTCAATCGCGCCGCGGGCCCATCCGCGGCAGCCGGTTCGGCGACTGCTCGGGCGGCAGGTCGAGGAGCGAGCGGCGGAAGTCCACGACCGCGATCGGCCGGCCGACGACGTTCCGGTAGTTGCGCCCCGTGTAGAGCGCCACGAACGCGAGCCCCGTCGCCACGTAGAGGAGGTCGAGGCTCACGAGCGTCTCGAACGCCATCCCCCACCGCCCGGTGGCCTCGAGCCAGAGCAGCAGCGCGTTCGCGAGCGCCAGCGTCGGGAGCCCGTAGAGCGCGAGCCGCAGCGGCACCGTGGTCGAGGTGAGGATGCCGGCGATGGCGAAGCGGAGCATGCCGTAGAGGTTGTAGTGGCTCTGTCCGCCCGCGCGCGGCTGGCGGTCGTACGGGATCCCCAGGCGGTGGAATCCATAGTGCGCCATCTCGGCGCGGATGAACGGGAACGTGCTGAGCCCCGAGGCCACGGCGTCGCGCACCTCGGCGGTCATGAGGCAGAACTCCGCGACGTCCACCAGGATGTCGCTGTCGGCGATCATCTTGTTCAACCGGTAGAAGAGCTTGCGCGCGAGCGTCACGTGCGGCGGCTCGCGGCGGCGCTCGCGGATGCCGTAGACGATGTCGTACCCCCGCTCCCACGCCTCGAGGAAGCGGGGCAGCATCTCCGGCGGGTCTTCACAATCCGCGTCGATGAACACGATGGCGTCGCCTGACGCCTGCCGCATGCCGGCGACCATCGAGGCCTGGTAGCCGTAATTGCGCGACAGCGCGAGGAGCTGCACGCGCGGGTCCAGCGCCCGCAGTGCCCGCACGCGCTCGGCGGTGTCGTCGGTCGAGTGGTTGTCGCTCAGGATGAACTCGAACCGGTAGCGGCCCTCGAGCGGCGCGAGCGCACGGGCGAGGCGCTCGTGGAACACCGCGACCGTGGCCGACTCGTTGTAGACCGGGGTCACGACCGACACGAGCTTCCGCGTCGCGGCCTCCCCGCTCATCCGTCCTGCCGCGCCCAGTCGTACGGGATGTCGTTCCGGTGCGGATCGACGCGCAGGATCTCGGCCGGATCGTGCGGCAGGCTGGCGCAGTTCGCGACCAGGGCCGGGGCCGTCCCCAGCCCCTTGAAGCCGTTCCACACCCGGGCCGGGACCTGGACGAGCACGTAGTTCTGGTCGCCGAGGAAGAGCTCCTGCAGCTCGCCCCGGGTGCGGGAGCCCGCGCGATCGTCGTAGAGCACGAGCTTGATGCTGCCGTGCGGGACCGCGTAGTTGAGGATCATGCGCTCGTGGAAGTGCCAGCCCTTCACCACGCCGGGATACACGGTGGAGAAGTAGATCTCGCCGAACCCCGCGAACCACGGGTCGCCCGCGCGCAGCATGTGCATGACGCTGCCGCGCTCGTCCGCGATGCGGCGCAGCGGCTGCACCACGACACCGTCGATCACCGCGCCCCCAGGAACGCGCGGTACCAGCTCACGGTCTCCGCGAGGCCGGCCTCGAGCGTCCAGGTCGAGCGCCAGCCGAGCACCTGCTTCGCGCGCGTGGAGTCGAGGTACTGGTTGCGGATCTCGCCCACCGCGGTGTTGCGGATGTCCGGCGTGAGCGACGAGCCCACGGCCCGCGTCACCGCCGCCACGATCTCGAGCACGCTGAGTGGTTTCTCGGCCGAGAAGTTGAACGCCTCGCCGCGCACCTCGATCCGGTGCACGTGCTCGGCGAGTGCCTCGTAGGCCGCCACGACCTCCTTCACGTAGACGTAGTCGCGGGTCAGCTTGCCGTCGCTCCTCAGGATGGGCCGCTCGCCCGCGAGCAGCCAGCGGATCGTGCCCGGGACGATGCGATCCCAGTTCAGGTCGCCGCCGCCGTAGATGTTGCCGCAGCGCGCGATCGTGGCCGGCAGCCCGTAGGTCGCGACGTAGGAGCGGGTGAGGAAATCCGTGCACAGCTTGGAGGTGTCGTAGGGATAGCGGGCGTCGAGCCGGGTCGCCTCCGTGTACGGCAGCTCGGCCGCGTCGCCGTACGCCTTGTCCGACGACGCCACGACGATGCGCTCGACCTGCGCCCCCAGCCGCCGGCATGCCTCGAGCAGCGTGTAGGTGCCGCGGACGTTGGACTCGAACGTCTCGTAGGGGTCGCGATGCGCCGCGCACACCTGTGTCTGCGCGGCGAGGTGGAACACGGTGTCGCACGCGTGGTGGTTCAAGGCGCGCGTGACCGTGCCCAAGTCCTCGACCGCGCCGTTCACGACCGTGACCCGGTTGACGTCGCCGCTCCGGATCAGCTCGCTCTGCGGATCCCAGTCGCGCGCGAGCGCCACGATCGTGTCACAGCCTTTCGCGAGCAGGTCGCGCGTGAGCCAGCCGCCCACGAGCCCGGTGGCCCCGGTGACGAGCACGCGCCGGCCGCGCCACGCGCTCACGCAGGCCTCCGCCACGGCGCCCGGCCGCTCTGCCAGAGCGCCGTGAGCGTGCGCACGTCGCGCAGCGTGTCCATGCACTGCCAGAACCCGTCGTGCTTCCACACCATGAGCTGCCCCTCCCGGGCGAGGGGTTCCAGCACGTCGCGCTCGAGCACGGTGTCGTCGCCGGCGATCCGGTCCACCACCGCGCGCTCGAATACCATGAACCCGCCGTTGATCCAGCCCTGCTTCAACTGCGGCTTCTCGTCGAAGCGCTCGACCCGGTCGCCCACGACGTTCATCTCGCCAAAGCGCGCCGGCGGGTGCACGCCGGTGACGGTCGCGAGCTTGCCGTGGCGGCGATGGAACGCGACGAGCCCGCCCAGGTCCAGATCGGAGACGCCGTCGCCGTAGGTGAGCATGAACGGCTCGTTCGCGAGGTAGCGCGCGACGCGCTTCACCCGCCCGCCGGTCTGCGTCTCGGTCCCGGTCTCCACGAGCTGCACCCGCCAGTCGTGCGGCGGCTCGCCGTCCCGACCGAGCGCCCCGGTCCCGAAGTCGATCGCGAGATCGCCCCCCATGTCGCGCCAATCCATGAAGTGGCGCTTGATCATGTGCCCGAGGTAGCCGAGCGCGACGACGAAGTCGCGGTGCCCCTGCGCGGCGTAGATCTCCATGATGTGCTGGAGGATGGGCCGGTCGCCGATCTCGACCATGGGTTTGGGGCGGAGGCTCGTCTCCTCGGCCAACCTCGTGCCGAAGCCGCCGGCCAGGATGACGGTCTGCATGGGCCTCCCGGGGGACCGGTGTGGGAACGACGTGCGACCGATGTGGGGCCGAGATGCGACCGCTCGCGGGCGGGAGCGCGCGAGGGCGGCCGCGCCAGTACGGTGTGGGAGCGGGCGCGACCGTAGCATCGGCCCCGCGGCACAGGCAAGATTGCGGGCCAGATCCGGGCCAGGCCGTGCTCCGCGGCGTGGCGATGCCCGCTCGAGCGGCGAGCGCCGCCTCCCGCCCGGCGGGAAGCGGCGCTCCGGTGCGTCGTCGCGGCGAGCGAGTTAGCGGGGAATCGTGAGCCCGCGCGGGCCGACGTACTCCGACATCGGCCGAATCAGGTGGTCCTCGGCGTGCTGCTCGATGACGTGGGCCGCCCAGCCGGCCGCGCGGCCGCACGCGAACAGCGCCACGAACGAGCTGGGCTGCAGTCCCAGCGACTGGAGCACGAGCGCGGTGTAGAACTCCACGTTCGTTTTCAGGTTCCGCCCCGGCTTCACCTCGTCCAGGACGCGGAGCACGGTGCGCTCCACCTCGCGGGCCAGAACGAACAGTTGTTTGTCGTGCAGCACCGCGCCGCCCATCTCCTCGGCGACCGAGCTCAGCACCTCGGCGCGCGGGTCGCGCACCTTGTAGACGCGGTGACCGAAGCCCATGATCCGCCGCCCGGCGGTGAGCTCGTTACGCACCCAGGGCTCGGCGTTCTCGATGGACTTGATCTCCAGCAGCATGTCGAGCACCGGCCCCGGCGCGCCGCCGTGCAGCGGACCCTTGAGCGCACCGATCGCGCCGGTCACCGCGCTCACCATGTCCGAGCGCGTGCTGGCGATGACGCGCGCCGCGAACGTGGACGCGTTCATGCCGTGGTCGATCACCGTGACCCAGTAGGTGTCGAGCGCCTTGGCCGCGATCGCGTCCGGCTCCTTGCCGAACACCATGTAGAGGAAGTTGCCCGCGAGCGACAGGTCGGTGCGCGGCGCGATCGGCTCGAGCCCGGCGCTGATCCGCGTGTGCGCGGCGACGATGGTCGGGAACCGCGCCACGAGCATCTTGGCGTTGTCGAAGTCGGCACCCGGCGCGATGTCGTTGGGATTGCGCAGGTCGAGCGACAGCGTGGCGCACGCCATGCGCAGCGTGTCGATGGGCGGGGCGCCCTTCTTCGCGGCCTCGCGCACGATCTCGAGCGTCGTCTCGGGGAGCGCCCGGGTGGCGGCGATCGCCCGGGTGAGCTCGTCCTTCTCGTCCTTCGAGGGCAGGCGGCCCTTCCACAGGAGGTGCGCCGCCTCCTCGAACGTGACCTTCCCCGCCAGTTCCTTGAGCTCGTAGCCGCCGATGATGAGCACACCGTTCTGGCCCTCGACGTGGCTCATGCGCGTCTGGGCGGCGACCACCCCATCCAGGCCGCGCGGCTTGGCCTCGGAAGTCGTGCCGGACATAGGGACTCCTTATCAAGAAATCGGGTGAGTTCCGTGTCGAATCGTTCGGGACTGCGAGCGGAGGGACTATCCCACCGCCCCGGAGCCGCCGCAACGCGACCCGCTGCCGGCGCGGCCGTGCGAGAAGGGTATCGGCACGCCGCGACGACTACGTCACGTCCGCGCCGCCGTACGCCGCGAGGAACTCCGCCGTGTGTTGCCCGAGTGCGGGCGGCGGGTGGAGGACCGGCGGTCGCCGGCCGTCCACCTCCCAGGGGAGCGCGAACAGCGGCGTGCGCTCGCCGCCCGGGAGCCGATGCTCCGCCACCATGCCGCGCGCGGCGAGCGCCGGGTCCGCGACGGCCTCGTGCAC
>DATDEX010000249.1:0-3495 GCA_036522895.1 Candidatus Eiseniibacteriota bacterium
GGCCGACCTCGTTCCGGGCCCGGCCCCGCGGGGGTGACGGCGGCGCGGGCGGGCAGCCCCGCCGCGCGGCCGGAGGCGAATCGCTCAGCCCACGCCCTCGTCGGTGTGGTGCTTGATGATGCGCGCCTCGGCGATGAACACGACCTCCTCGGCGATGTTCGTCGCGAGGTCGGCGATCCGCTCGAAGTTCCGGCTCACGAGCACGAGCGTCATCGCGCGCTCGACCTGCTGCGGGTCGGCGATCATCCGCCGCATGAGCTCCGCGAACACCCGCCGGTTCAGGTCGTCCACCTCGTCGTCGCGGCGGACGAGGCGGCGCGCGGCATCGGCGTCGCCATGCACGAACGCGTCGAGCGCGTCGCGCAGCATCGCGATCGACTTTTCCGCCAGCGCCGGCATCTCGGCGAGCGGTTTGATCGGGGCGCTCGCGGCGAGCTTCTTCGTATGGCCGGCGATGTTCACGGCGTGATCGCCGACCCGCTCGAGATCGTTGGAGATCTTGAGCGCCGAGGTGATGAGCCGGAGGTCGCTCGCGAGCGGCTGCTGGAGCGCCAGGAGCTGGATGCACGCCTCCTCGATGTCGATCTCCATGCGGTCGATCGCCCGGTCGTCGGCGAACACCTGCTCGGCGAGCACGGGGTCGCGGCGCATGAGGGCTTCGACAGACTTGCGAATGATGCTCTCCGCCCGGCCGCTCATGAGCAGCAGCTGCTGCTTCAGGTCGTCGATCTGCTCGTCGAAGCGTCGATGCATCCCAGCGCCTCCGGCCCGACGCCGGACGATTCCGGCGGCGCGGCGCACGGCGGTCCCGTCAGCCGAACCGCCCGGTAATATAGTCTTCGGTGAGCTTCTCGCGCGGGCTCGTGAACACCTTGCGGGTGCCGTCGTGCTCGACGAGCACGCCCTGGAGCAGGAACGCGGTGTAGTCCGAGATGCGGGCCGCCTGCTGCATGTTGTGCGTCACGACCACGATCGTGTAGCGGCCCTTCAGCTCGAGGACCAGCTCCTCGATGCGCGCGGTCGCGGTGGGGTCGAGCGCCGAGGCGGGCTCGTCCATCAGCAGCACCTCGGGCTCGACGGCCAGGGAGCGCGCGATGCAAAGCCGCTGCTGCTGGCCGCCGGAGAGCGCGAGCGCCGAGCGGTCGAGCCGGTCCTTCACCTCGTCCCACAGCGCGGCGCGGCGCAGGCTCGTCTCGATCCGGGCCTCGAGCTCGCCGCGGTCGCGGATGCCGAGCAGCCGGAGCCCGAACGCGACGTTGTCGAAGATCGACTTGGGGAACGGGTTCGGACGCTGGAACACCATGCCGACGCGACGGCGGAGGTCCACGACGTCCACCGCCGGCCCGGTCACGTCGGTGCCCGCGACCTCGAGCCGACCCGTCGTGCGCACACCGGGGATCAGGTCGTTCATGCGATTGAACGATCTGAGCAGCGTGCTCTTGCCGCAGCCCGAGGGCCCGATGATCGCGGTCACGCTGTAGGCCGGCATCTCGAACGTGATGTTCTTGAGCGCCTGGTGCGCTCCGTAGAAGAGCCCGAAGCCGGAGGCGGCGAGCTCGACGCGCGCCGGGGCGTCCGGCGGCTTCGCGACCGCGGCCGTCTCGGCCGGTGGCCGCGGCGTGGGCGGCAGGGGTGCTGGCGGTGGGGACACGGGGAGGGCCTCCGCGGGCCGGGCCTCGAGACTCATCGGATTCGCCTCGTCGTCCATCGCATGATACCCGCGAGCAGCGCGATGAGCAGGAAGAGGACGAGCGCCCCGGTCCACGCCTGGGCGATCCAGTCGGGATAGGGCGAGCGGGCGTAGTCGAAGATCATCACCGGCAGCGAGGCGATCGGCCGGTCGAGCTTCACGGACCAGAAGCGGTTCCCGAGCGCGGTGAAGAGCAGCGGCGCGGTCTCGCCCGCGGCCCGCGCGATCGACAGCATGGTCGCGGTCGCGATGCCCGCCTGCGCCGCGGGCAGCACGACGCTCTGGACGACCCGCCAGCGCGGTGCGCCCAGCGCGAGCGCCGCGTGGCGGTACGAGACCGGGACGAGGCGCACGACCTCCTCGGTCGAGCGGATGATGGTGGGCAGCATGAGGATCGCGAGCGCCACGCCACCGGCGAGGGCGGAGAAGCGCCCCATCGGAACCACGATCAGCGCGTAGGCGGCGACGCCGACCACGATCGAGGGCACGCCGCCCAGCACGTCCACCGCGTAGCGCAAGCCGCCCGCGAACCGGCTCTCGCCGTACTCCGCGAGGTAGATGCCGGCCCCGACGCCGACCGGCACCGCGAGCAGCGTGGCGATGCCGACCAAGATGAGCGTCCCGACGATCGCGTTCGCCATGCCGCCCCCCACCTCGCCGACCGGCTTGGGCTGGTGCAGGAAGAACCCGGGACCGAGCCCCGGCAGCCCGTGGACGACGAGGTGCCAGACGAGGAGCGCGATCGGGACGCAGAGGACGAGCGCCGCGAGCACGCAGGCGCCGAGCGCGAGCGCGTTCCATGCCCGGCGCGCGCGGCGCGAGCGGCGGGGCACCGGCGGGCTCAGGAACTCAGGCAGCGCCTGCGACGTCACGTCGTCCTCCGGTCGCGAGTCGGACCAGCACGCGCGCGATGGCGTTCACGAGCAGCGTGAGCAGGAAGAGGGCGAGCGCGATCTCGATCAGGGCCGAGAGGTAGAGCTTGCCCGTCGCCTCCGTGAACTCGTTCGCGATCACGCTCGCCATCGTGGCGCCGGGCGCGAGCAGCGAGGCCGAGATGTGGTTGCTGTTCCCGATCACCATGGTGACGGCCATGGTCTCGCCGAGCGCCCGTCCGAGCGCCAGGATGCACGCCCCGAGGAGCCCGGGCCGGGCCGCGTCGAGCGTCACGCCGAGGCCCTCCGCGCGGGTCGCGCCGAGCGCGAGCGCCGCCTCGGAGAGCGCCCGCGGCATCGAGCGCAGGATCTCGCGCGAAAGGGCGGTCACGGTCGGCACGACCATGATCGCGAGCACGATGCCGGCATTGAGCACCCCGAGCCCGAACGGGAAACCCCGGAAGAGCGGCAGGAAGCCGAGGTGCGCGAGCAGCCAGGGCTCGAGGAAGGAGCGCAGCCAGGGCGCGAGCACGAACACGCCCCAGATGCCGTAGACGATGCTCGGGATCGAGGCGAGCAGCTCGATCACGAACGAGACCACCTCGCCGATCGCCGGCGGCGCCAGCTCGGCGAGGAAGACCGCGCCCGCGATCCCGAGCGGCACCGCGAGCACCATCGCGATCGCGGAGGTCACGAGCGTGCCCCAGAGGTAGGGCAGCGCCCCGTAGTGGTCGGTGATCGGGTCCCACTCGGTGCCGACGAGGAAGTGGAGCCCGGAGGCACGGATCGAGGGCAGCGCGCCGTGGGCGCACTCCCAGACGATGAGCACGATCGCGAGCAGCACGAGCAGGCACAACGCCTGGAGCACGCCGCGGTAGAGGTCGTCCGCGTGCACGAACGGCCGGCGCGCCCGCGCCCGCGCCGGCACGGCGG
>DATDEX010000250.1:0-3658 GCA_036522895.1 Candidatus Eiseniibacteriota bacterium
CGCCGCGTGGCTCGCCGCGGCGCTCGGGCTGGCCATCGCCGTGTCGCGTTTCACGGCGACCTCGACCACGTATGCCGCGGTCGTGACCATGCTGCCGCTCAGGCTAATGGGGATGCTGCACCTTCCGGTCCAGGCATCGCCGCTCGAGACGCTCATGCTCACGGTCGAGGAGCTGGGCCCGCTGCCACCGGCGCCGCTCCTCGTGGGTGCCATGAACCTGGCGTTTCTGGGACCGTGGCTGCTCCTCACCCCGCTCGTCCTGTGGTGGCTTCTCGGCCGGCCCGACGCCGGCCGACTCGGCGAGCTGCGGGCGCAGCACGTGTGGCTCGCGGTGGTGAGCTGCACGTTCGTGGCGCTCACGCTGCTGTTCTATCGCTCCAAGGTGCTGCTCGCGCCGGTCGTGGCGGAGATCGTGGCGGGGGCGCTGCAGGCGCTCCTGGCACCGCGCGCGGCAGCAGGCGACGCGCGGCCACGCCCCCGGACGCGCGGTGCGCAGGCGCGCAACACTCCCGCGCGCCCCGGCGCGGGGGCACGCACCCTGCTCGCGGCGCTGCTGCTCGCCTGCCTTGCCGGGGACGGCGTGCTGTCGGTGGTGATCGCGCGCACGCGCGAGTCCCGACTCGATGCCGACTTCCTGGCGTGCGCACGCTTCCTGCGCGAGCGCACGCCCGGCGGCGCGACGATCGCGACGCTGTGGGAGCAGGGTTACGACGTGCAGACGTATGCACGGCGGCCCACGCTCGTCGATGGCTTCCTCGAGAGCGACGTGGTGCGCACGCGCATCCAGGACATGGCGCGCGCCGCGTGGCAGCCCACGCCCGACTCGCTCGCCCGCTGGTGCCGCACGCTCGGCGCGCGCTACCTGCTGGTGTCGCCCAGCTCGCACCTGCTGGGCGTCGCGATCCTGGTGGGCGACCCCGTCGTGGCCAAGTTGCGGGCGGCGCGGCCGATCACGGCCGCCGAGGCCGACCGTACGCTCATCCGCATGATGGTGTTCGGGCGCGACGAGCCGCCGTTCACGCGCGCGTTCGAGAGCGGAGCGTGGCGCGTGTACGCGCTTGCGGACTCGGGGGTGGGCCGGCGCTAGGCGGCACATCGGCGGCGCCCCCACAACGGCGGCCGCCGGGCTAAGGCAGGACGGCTTCGACGTCCACGCCGCGCTCGCGGAGGAGTTCGCGGATCTTGGTCTTCACGAGGTCGATCGCCACCTTGTTGTGGCCGCCGCGGGGAATGATCACGTCGGCGAAGCGCTTGCTCGGCTCGACGAACTCCAGGTACATCGGCCGCACGCTGTCCTCGTACTGGCGCAGGATCGAATCCACGGAACGGCCGCGCTCGGTCATGTCGCGGCGCAGCCGGCGGATCAGCCGAACGTCGGAGTCGGCGTCCACGAACAGCTTGATGTCCATGAGCGCGCGCAGCTCGGGGTCATGAAAGATGAGGATGCCCTCGAGCACGACCACGAGGTGGTCACCGATCCGCCGCGTTTCGTTCGTGCGCCGGTGCTGCGCGTAGTCGTACACCGGCTGCTCGATCGCGTGGCCCTCGAGCAGGTCGCGAAGGTGCTGGCGGAGGAGGTCGGAATCGAACGCGTCGGGGTGGTCGAAGTTACGCGCCTCGCGGTCCCGGAACGGAACCTGTTCCAGGTCCTTGTAGTAACTGTCCTGGTCGATGATGACCACGCGCTTGGAGCCGAGCTCGCGCACGATCGTTCGCGCGACCACGGTCTTTCCCGAGCCGGACCCGCCGGCGATCCCGATGAGGATGCGTCGCGACATGCCGAGCCGAAAACTAGCAGCGGGCGCGGGTCCGGTACAATCGCGGCGGCGCGCGCCGGCCGCGGTGGCTGCGGGCTCGCGTTCCCGGGCCGGCGGAGAGCCCGCGCGACGCGCCTCGACCGGGCGCGGGCCCGCATGTCACTGTGGCGGCAGGGAGGACCCATGGCGAGAAAGCTGGAGCCCAAGGAACTCGACACCGCGCTCACGCGCCTGCCGGGGTGGGAGCTGCGCGACGGGAAGCTCGCCCGCACCTATCGCTTCCGTGATTTCGGCGACGCCTTCGCGTTCATGGCGGCGTGTGCGCTTCGAATCCACGCGCTCGATCACCATCCCGAGTGGTCGAACGTCTACTCCACGGTGAAGGTGGAGCTGGTGACGCACAGCGCGAAGGGCATCACCGCGAAGGACGTGGAGCTCGCGAGCGTCATGGAGTCGATCGCGGGGCGATTCCCGGAGGCGTGATCCCGGGGCCTCCGGTCACGGGCCGGGCGTGAACAGCAGCAGCGTCTGGTGCTTGGGATCCGCGAGCCACTCGTAGAAGTAGTTGTGGCCCAGCGCCAACCGGTCTAGTTGCCCGAGGTAGCGCGCCCAGAACGGGTCACCTCTCCAGAGCGCCCGCGTCGCCATCCCGCTCGACAGCGTCCCCATGGTGCGCGCCTCGGCCCGGAAGCGCGCGAGCACCTCGACGGGCAGCTCGCCCCCGAGCAGCCAGCGCACGCTCTGCCGGACGCGGTCCAGCATCGACGAGGTCACGAGCTGGCCGCCCACGACCTGGAGCTGCTCGTAGACCGCGCCCGCGAGGAGGTCCGGGTCGGTCACGCCGGCGGCAACCGGCGGATAGAAGCGCACGAGCTCGGGCTCGTCGAGGAGCGAGTACTGGAAACGCGCGGCGAGCGGCGGCTTGGGCGGACCCCACGACGTGTTGAAGCCGGCGCCGGTGACGAGCATGCCGAGGAAGAACGCGGCGTGGAGGCTGTCGCCGAGCGGCGGGCTGCTGGCGGCCACCACCCCGACCGGGGCGGTGAGTCCCTTCCACGTCATCGTCCGCTTGGCGCCGGCCAGCCGGACTTCCACCGTGTCCGGGAGCGCGGTCCCGGGGGGCAGTTTGTCGAACGCGGCCCCGACGAGCGCGTGCACGTCGATGCCCGAGAGATCGCCGGCGAGCCCGAGCGAGGCATTGCCCGCCTGGTACCACGCGTGGAGCAGCCCGGTGACCTCGCGGGCGTTGAGCTTGCTCAATCCCGGCATCGTCGCGCGGCGCAGGATCTGCTCGTCGGAGAGCCCGCGCGCGACGGCCGCCGAGCGCCAGTAGAGCCCGAGCGCCGGCTCCCCGAACAGTCGCTCGCCGGCGTCCCGCCGCACTTGTGCGAGCGCCGCCTTGAGCGCGGCGTCGGTCACGGTGACGCCCTGGATGCGCGCCGCGAACTGCTGGAGCACGCCCGGGAGCTGCGCCGCGCTCGCGATCTCGGTGAACCGCACGAGCCGCGTGCCCGGGCTCGATTCCCAGCCGAGCGGGCGGAGGCTCGCCATCTCGGCGCGCGTGCGCTCGGGGACGCTCCCGGCGGCGCACATGAACTCGAGCTCGGCGAGGAGCTCGGAGAGTCCTTCTTCGCCCGCGGGCTCGTAACCCGCGCCGGCGCGAAACGCCAGCGTGACCGACACGCCGGGGGCACGCGGAACATGCCGCGTGCGCACCTCGAGGCCGTTCGCGAGCCGCCAGGCGTCGGCCACCGTGCTGTCGGAGAGCGCGACGGCGTGCGCCGGTGGGGTCGAGGAGGTGTCCGCGCGCGCGCCGGGTGCGGGTCCGGCCAGGAGCGCGGCGAAGAGGGCCGCGGGCAACGCGGCACGCCGGGCCCGGGTCCGGGTTTCGCGGCGGGAGC
>DATDEX010000251.1:0-7261 GCA_036522895.1 Candidatus Eiseniibacteriota bacterium
CATGCCGCAGGGAGGCATGCCCCCCGCCGAGGAGCCGGCGAGCGGCCCCGGCGTGGTCTGGACCGTGCCCGCCGGGTGGGCCACCGGTCCCGCGCGCCCGATGCGGCTCGCCACCTACGCGATCGGCGACGCGGAGTGCGCCGTGTTCTACTTCGGCCCCAACCAGGGCGGCTCGGTGGGCGACAACATCGCCCGCTGGGCGGGGCAGTTCGAGGGCGCGCCCGAGCCCAAGCGCGAGGAGCGCACGGTCAAGGGCATGAAGCTCACCCGCGTCCAGATCGACGGGGCGTTCCTCTCGCCCGGCACCGACATGCAGTCGCAGGGCACCAAGCCCGGCTGGCGCATGCTCGGCGCCATCGTCGAGGGGCCGCAGGGCCCGGTGTTCTTCAAGTTCGTCGGCCCCGTGGGCACGGTGAAGGCCGCGGCGAAGGACTTCGACTCGCTGCTCGCGAGCCTCACGGCGCACTAGCCGGGCTGGCGGATCTATGGCGCCGGACGCGACCGCGCAGTGGGCCGACCGCGGCGCCGCGGTCCTGCTCGCCGCCTTCGAGTCCTATCGCGAGCGCTTCAGCGGCATCACCGCGTGCGCCCGGCGGCACTTCGAGCAGCGCGACTGGAACGCGGCCCAGGCCGACTCCATGCGCCGGCTCGACGTCTACGGCGAGTGCGTCGCCGACGCGCTCCGCGAGCTCGGCGCCCGGCTCGGGCCGCTCACGGAGGACCGGCCCACCTGGGCTGCGATGCGCGAAGCGTATGCCCGGAGCGTCGCCTGCCGCGACGACGCCGAGCTCGCGGAGACGTTCTACAACTCGTGCGTGCGGCGCACCTTCCACACCGTCGGCGTGGATCCGGACATCGAGTTCGTGGCGATCAAGCTGCCGGACGCCCCCGGCGAGCCGGGCGGCACGTTCGCCGAGGCCTTCTCCCGCGAGGACCGCCTCGAGCAGCTCGTGCGCCGCATGCTCGAGCGCTACACGTTCGCGGTGCCGTGGGACGACCCCGCGGGCGACGCCGCGCGCATCGCCGAGGCGATCGTGGCGGAGGCCGGTGGCCGCCGTGTCCGCGCGATCGAGATGGCGCGGTCGGTGTTCTTCCGCGGCAAGGGCGCCTACCTCGTGGGCCGCCTGCTCACGGACGGCGTGCCGCTGCCGCTGCTGCTCGCGCTCCGAAATCCCTCCGGGCGTGTCATCGTGGACGCCGCGCTCCTCTCCGAGGACGAGGTGAGCATCGTGTTCAGCTTCGCGCGCGCCTACTTCTTCGTGGAGTCCGCCCACCCGCGCGAGGTCGTGAACTACCTGCGCGCGATCATGCCCCGGAAGGCCCTGAGCGAGCTCTACACGTCGATCGGCTTTCATCGCCACGGCAAGACCGAGCTCTATCGCTCGCTCCTCCGCCACCTGGCGACGAGCGACGATCGCTTCACGATCGCGCCCGGGCAGCGCGGCATGGTGATGTGCGTGTTCACGCTGCCCGGGTTCGACGTCGTGTTCAAGGTGATCCGCGACCGCTTCGACCCGCCCAAGACGGCGACGCGCGAGGAGGTGCGCGAGAAGTACCGGCTCGTGTTCCGGCACGACCGTGCCGGGCGCCTGGTCGACGCGATGGAGTTCGAGCACCTGGAGTTCGCGCGCGAGCGCTTCGCGCCCGAGCTCCTCGAACAGCTGCTCGAGCTCGCGGGCGAGACCGTGCGCGTGCAGGGCGAGACCGTCGTGATCCGGCACCTCTACACCGAGCGCCGGCTGCGGCCGCTCGACCTCTACCTGCGCGAGGCCGAGCCGGCGGCGGCACGCGAGGCGGTGCAGGACTACGGTCAGGTGCTGCGCGACCTCGCGGCCACGAACATCTTCCCGGGCGACATGCTGCTCAAGAACTTCGGCGTCTCCCGGCACGGCCGGCTCATCTTCTACGACTACGACGAGCTGGCGCCGCTCTCGGAGTGCCGGTTCCGCGAAATGCCGCGGTCGTCGGCCGACGGCGAGGACACGGCCGGCGAGCCTTGGTACTACGTGGGCGAGCGGGATATCTTCCCGGAGGAATTCCGGACCTTCCTCGGGCTCCGTGGCGAGCTGCTCGCCGTGTTCCTGGACCACCACGAGGAGTTGCTCGGCGTGTCGTTCTGGCACCGCATGCAGGCGGTGCACCGGCGCGGCGAGGTCCTCGATATCTTCCCCTACCGCGCCTCACGTCGATTGCGCCGTGGAGCCGCGGACCCGGATGCGACCCTCGACCCGACCCCGGGCCAGGAGCGAACGACATGAGCGTCACGCAAGGCGAACCGATCGTCCTCAAGGACGGCCGCATGACCGTGCCCGACCACCCCGTGATCCCGTTCATCGAGGGCGACGGCACCGGCCCCGACATCTGGCGCGCGTCGGTGCGCGTGCTCGACGCCGCCGTGGCGGCGGCGTACGGCGCGAAGCGCCGCATCGGCTGGCTCGAGGTGCTCGCCGGGCAGAAGGCGTTCGACGAGACCGGCAACTGGCTGCCCGACGTCACGCTCGACGCGTTCCGCACCTACCTCGTGGGCATCAAGGGTCCGCTCACCACCCCGATCGGCGGCGGGATCCGCTCGCTCAACGTGGCGATGCGGCAGATCCTCGATCTCTACGTGTGCCTTCGCCCGGTGCGCTGGTTCAAGGGCGTGCCCTCACCGGTCAAGACGCCGGAGAAGGTGGACATGGTGATCTTCCGCGAGAACACGGAGGACATCTACGCCGGCATCGAGTTCCAGGCGGGCACGCCGGAGGCGGCGAAGGTGCTGGCGTTCCTGGAAAAGGAGTTCCCCGGCAGCTACAAGAAGATCCGCTTCCCCGCGACCTCGGGGCTGGGCATCAAGACCGTCTCGCGCGAGGGCAGCGAACGGCTGATCCGCGCCGCGCTCGAGTACGCGTTCGCCCACCAGCGGAAGAGCGTCACGCTCGTGCACAAGGGCAACATCATGAAGTTCACCGAGGGCGCGTTCCGCAACTGGGGCTACGCGCTCGCCGAGCGCGAGTTCGGCCCCCGGGTCTACACCTGGGAGCAGTGGGAGCGCACGAAGGCCGCGAGCGGCGAGGCCGCGGCGAACGCCGAGCAGAAGGCGGCCCTGGCGGCGGGCCGGGTGCTGGTGAAGGACGCGATCGCGGACATCACGCTCCAGCAGGTGCTCACGCGCCCGGAGGAGTTCGACATCATCGCCACGCTCAACCTGAACGGCGACTACCTCTCGGATGCGCTCGCGGCCCAGGTCGGCGGCATCGGGATCGCCCCCGGCGGCAACATCAACTACGCCACCGGCCACGCCGTGTTCGAGGCCACGCACGGGACGGCGCCCAAGTACGCGAACCTCGATCGCGTCAATCCCGGCTCGGTGATCCTGTCGGGCGAGATGATGCTTCGCTACATGAACTGGAACGAGGCGGCCGACCGCGTCATCCGCGGCATGGACGGCGCCATCGGGGCGCGGACCGTGACCTACGATTTCGCCCGGCAGATGCAGGGCGCGCAGGAAGTCTCCTGCAGCGCGTTCGCCGACGCCGTCATCGCCCACATGAAGTAGCTCCCCCGCCGCGCTCCACTCCCCGAGATTTCCCCCTAGACCCGTTCACCCCGGCGCTCGCGTCCCCGCGCGTGCGCCTCATGCCCTGGAGGTTCCTGATGTCGTTGCACCGCTTCCTCAGCCGGGCCCCGCGCCTGGCGCTCACCCTGGCCGCGTCGCTCGTACTGCTCGCGCCGCTCGCCCGGGCCCAGGGCGCGCCGCCGTCGCTCACCGACTCGCTGCGCTGGGATCCCACGGTCCGCCGGGGTGTGCTCCCGAACGGCATCCGCTGGTTCGTGAAGAAGAACGTCAAGCCGGAGGACCGCGTCTCGCTGCGGCTCGCGGTGCCGGTCGGCTCCACGGCCGAGGCCGACGATCAGCAGGGCCTCGCCCACTTCACCGAGCACATGAACTTCAACGGCTCCGCGCACTTCAAGGACGCCGACGATCTCGTGGGGTTCCTGCGCTCGATCGGCCTGCGCTTCGGCGCGGACGCGAACGCGTACACGAGCTTCGACGAGACCGTGTACATGCTCGACGTGCCCACCGACCGCGACACGCTGCTCGACACCGGCCTCGACGCGCTCTCCGATTTCGCCGGCCGCGCCACGGAGAGCGACAAGGAGATCGACAAGGAGCGCGGTGTGGTCATGGAGGAGTGGCGGCTCGGACGCGGCGCCCAGGAGCGCATCCAGCGCCAGCAGTTCCCGGTGATATTCCACGACTCGCGCTACGCCGTGCGGCTGCCCATCGGCAAGCCCGACATCATCCAGGGCGCGTCGTACGGCCGGCTGCGTGACTTCTACAAGGACTGGTACCGCCCGGAGTGGATGGCCGTGATCGCGATCGGCGACGTCGACCCGGACAAGATGGAGCGCCTGATCCGCGAGCATTTCTCCGACCTCCCCAAGCGCACCGACTCCCGCGAGGTGCCGCGCTACGACGTGCCGGCCCACGCGCAGACGCTGTTCAGCGTGGTCTCCGACAAGGAAGCCACGGAGTCGAGCGTGACGCTGCTCTGCAAGCGGCCGCGCCGCGCCGAGACCACCGTCGGCATTGCGCGCGACGGTCTCAAGGCGGCGCTCTTCACCACGATGCTGAACGCGCGCTTCGACGAGATCGCGCACCGCGCGAACCCGCCGTTTCTCGAAGTTGCCGCCGGCAACTTCCAGTTCACGCGCAGCACGAACCTGTACTACGTCCAGGCGCTGGTGAAGGACGGGCAACAGCTCAAGGGGTTCGAGTCGCTGCTCGAGGAGACGGCGCGCGTGCGCGCGCACGGATTCCTGGCGAGCGAGCTCGAGCGGGCGAAGCGAGAGCAGGTGGCGCAGCTGCAGCGCGCCTACGCCGAGCGCGAGAAGACCGAGAGCCGTTCGCTCGCGGCGAGCATGGTGTCGTCCTACCTGAACGGCGAGCCGGAGACCGGGATCGAGGCCGGCACCCAGCTCGCGCAGGCGCTGCTCCCCGGCATCACCCTCGCCGAGGTGAACGCGCTCGCGGACACGCTCATCTCGACGCGCAACCGCGTCGTGGTGGCCGACGGTCCGGAGAAGGCGGGCGTGCCGCTCCCCACCGAGGCCGAGCTGCGTGCGAGCCTCGAGCGCATGGGCTCCGCGAGCCCGGCGGCCTGGGTGGACGCGTCCGCGGGGCGGTCGCTCATGGCCAAGCTGCCGGTGCCCGGCAAGGTCGCCTCGAAGCGCGTGATCGACGAGCTGGGCGTCACGGTGGTCAAGTTCGGGAACGGCGTGGAGGCGTGGTTGAAGCCCACGGACTTCAAGGCCGACGAGATCCAGTTCACCAGTTACGCGCGCGGCGGCCTGTCGCTGGCCGATTCCGCCGCGTACGTCGGCGCGTGGATGTCGCCGTTCATCGTCAACGACAACGGCGTCGGTGGCTTCAAGAACACCGAGCTGCAGAAGATGCTCGCCGGCAAGATCCTCCGCGTCTCGCCGTACGCGAACGCCTACCTGCACGGCGTAAACGGCAGCACGCGGCCGGAGGACCTGGAGACCGCGCTCCAGGTTCTGCACCTGGGCTTCGTCAAGCCGACCGAGGACCCGGCGGCGTTCACGGCGCTCCAGGCGCAGATCAACGCGTTCCTCGCCAACCGCGCGAACAGTCCCGACCAGGTGTTCGCCGACTCCGCGAACGCCGTGAACACCGGCGGCCTCTATCTCACCCGGGTGCCGAGCGCCCAGCAGGTCGGGGCGGTCCAGCTCGCGTCCGCGCTCGAGTTCTACAAGAAACGGTTCGCGAACGCCGCCGACTTCACGTTCTTCTTCGCCGGCACGTTCAGGACCGACTCGCTGATTCCCATGCTCGCGCGTTACCTGGGCTCGCTGCCCTCGACCGGCAAGCGCACGTCCACGTACCTCGCCAAGGGCCCGCGCTTCCCGGACGGGATCACGAAGGTGGAGGTGAAGAAGGGCAGCGAGCCGAAGGGCAGCGTGCGGATCACGTTCTTCACGCACGCGCCGATCGAGGAGCTGGACCAGCACCGCGCGAACACCGCGGCGGACATCCTCACCGATCACCTGCGGAGCTCGCTGCGCGAGCTGCTGGGTGGCACGTACAGCGTGTCGGCCCGGTTCCAGCACCAGGTGCCGCTCCCGGGCTACAGCACCATGACGGTGGCGTTCGGGTGTGACCCCGCGCGTGCGGACACGCTGATCGCCGCGACGCTCGCCGAGATCCAGAAGCTCTCCGCGAATGGTCCGAGCGCGGAGGACCTGAGCAAGGAGCAGGAAGTGCAGCGCCGCGAGCTGGAGACGAACCTGAAGCAGAACGGGTTCTGGACCGGCGCGCTCCAGATCACCGACGTGCTCGGCTGGGATCCGCGGCGGATCGCGAAGCGCAAGGAGCGCATCGATCTCCTCACGACCGCGAACCTGCACGACACCTACAAAAAGTACTTCCCGACCGACCACTACTCGGTCGTGCGGCTCGCCCCGGAGACGACGCGGGCGACGCCGTAGCGAATCAGCGGAGCCCGGAGACCCGGGCCAGGCTCACCCCGCGGGCGCGGGCCACGACGTGTTCGTCGAACGTCGTGGCCCGCGCGGAGTCGTCCGGGGCGATGAGCCAGAGCTCCGCGCCCCGCGCTTTGAGCCAGTGCCCCCCGTCCGCGGGGGGCCAGTGGCCCTGCCCGAGCGCTCCGGCCGCCGCGCGCCGCAACGCGAGCGACGAGTCGGCGTAGCCCCACTTGCGCGCCATGAATCCCCCGCTCCAGACGAGCGCCCGGCCGGTCTCGCCCGGGAGCGCGGGAGCGGCTCCCCGGGTGGTGTCGAGCGTGGCATCCACGAGCCAGGCCCCCGGCGGCACGAACGCGCCCACGGCCGACACGATGCCGGCCGGCGGTCGCGACGGCGCGTCGGCGCTCGCATCGCCTTCGTGTGCGTAGGCCCAGAGCGCCGCCGCGACCGTCGGCGCGAACGCGATGACGAGTCCCCCCCCGACGAGCACGCGCCGCGCGGGGGTGCCCGCGAGCCGCGCCCACGCGAGGGCCGCGGGGGCGGCCGCGAGGAGGAGTGCCAGGTCGAGGAGCTTGCTCTGATTGTCCCCCGGGAACCGGAGCAGGCACGCCGGGACGACGAGCGCCGCGAGCATCCCGGCAATTACCATCGCACCCGGCTCGCGCGGTCGCCGGGCGGCGAGCTGCCACGCCGCCCACGGCAGGAGGAACGCGCCCGCGACGAGCGCCGAGACGAGCCCGCGAGGAGTGGCGGCGAGCCCCCACGCGAGCCC
>DATDEX010000252.1:0-14535 GCA_036522895.1 Candidatus Eiseniibacteriota bacterium
GAGCACGTCGAGCAGGCGGCCGAGCCCGAGCCAGCCGAGCAGCGTCGCGTACACCTGGCAGCCGTCCGCACGGGCCGCGAGCGGCAGTCCGACCATGCTCGCGAGCGCGCACGCCGCGAGCCAGCCGCTGCGCGCGCCGAACAGGCTCGTGCCGATCGCCGCGACCGCGAACGCGAGTGCCGCCGCAAGCAGCGCGCGCACGAATCGCGACACCGCGACGTCCGCGGTCGCGGCGCTGCCCGGCGGCAGCATCCGGAGCAGCACGCGGCGTGCGATCACCTCCGGCGCGTAACCGGGCAGCGGCTTCTCGAAGAACGGCTCGTGCGCGTAAACGGGCGAGAGCCAGTCGCGGTGGTCCGTCGACTCGGCCGCGGTCACGAGGTCGCGCGCCTCGCGCTCATCGAGCGCATCAACCGCCGCGAGCCCCGGCAGCAGCGTCAACGCGAGCAGCGCGACCAGCGCGAACGGAAGCAGGCGCCTCATGCGTCCCCGGCGGAGCGCACGGCGGGTACCAGCGGATCACGGGTGCGAGGTCGGGGCATGCGTCGAACCGGGCGAGCCAGGGGTCTCCACGATGGGCCGCTCAGGATAGGTGAGAAGCAGGCTTCGAGCACGCGACCGCCGGCCGTTCGGCACCCCGATCGACCGCGACCGGCGTCCGGCGTGCACGACCGGCGCTGCCTCCCGGACAAGATTGACGCCGGAGCGCGCGCGCGGCACGCTCGTCGCTCCATTCACCTCTCTCTCGAGGAGCACGCCGTGCAGCCGTGCCGCATCGTCCTCGCGCTGTCGCTCACCGGCGCGCTGATCGCATCCACCGCGGGGGTCGTTCGCGCCGCGGGTACGCCTCCGGCGACGCGTGCCGACGCGGGCCACGCGTGGCCGGAGCTTCCGTACACGACGTGGGCGCTCGATTCCGCACGCGTCGCGACCGTGCGCAGCGTGCTGATCCAGCGCGATGCCGGTTCGCTGCTGCTCGAGGACGGCCGGCTCGTGCTCGCCCGGCCGCTCGGGGGCCACGACGTGGCGCTCGTGTTCTCCGGGATCGGAACGCTCGCGTTCACGCCGCCGACTGTCATCGAACACGAGCAACTACGGCGATTCATGGGCGTGCGCGCTCTGCGGCGGCGTTTCCGCTCGCTCGTCATCGTCGCCACGGATTCCACGTTCGAGGAGCTGTTGCCGGGGCTGGCGTTCCAGGCCGACACGCTGCGCGCGCTCGCACGCGCCTGGCACGAGGCGCTGCCGTACCTCGTGAAGAACGAGGACCTGCGCCAGGCGATCGCGGATCGCGAGCCCGGCCTGTTCTGGGCGGTGGCGTGGGAACCGAGGCAGGACCCGCTGTTCCTCGTGCTCGACCCGTTCGCGGTGGAGTGCGTGCAGTTGTGGCGCACGCCGGAGGGCTCGCGGCTCGGGCTCTGGAACCGGCACGCGCACGAGACGGTGTGCCAGTTCCGCGCCCAGGGCGACAGCGACACGACGCTGTTCGACCTGCGCGCGCCGTACGAGGCCGAGCACTACGCGTTGTCGGTGTCGCTCGCGAGCGACCTGCACGCGGACGCCACGGCCGAGGTCACGGTGCGCGCCCGGGGCCGGCCCCGCACGTGGTTCACGTTCGACATGGCGTCGACGCTCACGCTGGATTCGGTGCGCGCGGACGGTGTCGTGCAGGCGTTCGACACGGATCGGGCGACCGGCCGCATCTGGGTGCACGCGTCCCCGCCCGTGCCCGACGGCGGGACGCGCACGTTCCGTTTCCGCTACCACGGCCTGTTGTTCGAGCGCGAGGCCGACCGCATCTACACGCCGGAACCCATCGGCTGGTACCCCACGCCGTGGTACGGCGGCGAAGCGACATGGGACCTGTCGTTCCGCTGCCCGCGTGCGTACCAGCTCGTGGCGCCCGGACGGCGTGTCGCGTCGGGCTCGGACGGCGGCGACGTCACGAGCCGCTGGCTCGTCGAGCGCGCGGTGCCATGGGCGTCGTTCGACGTGAGCTTCCTGCGCGGGTTGCAGGTGGACGTGGGCGGGCCGCCGCGGCTCACGGTGTGGGAGCGGAGCACGGACGGCGCGGGACGCGTGCGCCAGACGGACGCGGGCGCGCTCGCGGCCGAGAAAGGGCATCTCGAGCGCGTCGCGTTCGACGTGGCGCGCGCGACCCGCTTCTATCGCGACGCGTTCGGCGCGCCGGTCGTGGATTCCGTCGACGCGGTCGAGGTCTCGCGCGTCATGGACCCGGACCGGCCGACGCGCGTGAGCTACGAGGCGTTCCCGGGGCTCGTGCGCATGATGACGCCCGAGGACAAGGTCGGCACCGGCGTGGAGTGGACGCCGGACTTCCTGCGCGCGCACGAGCTCGCGCACCAGTGGTGGGGCATCGGCGTGCGGCCCGCGAGCTATCACGACGCGTGGATGTCGGAGGGGTTCGCGAACTTCTGCGCGCTCTGGTACCTGCAGGCCGGCCGCCACGACACCGAGACGTACCTCGCCACGCTCGGCGAGTGGCGTGACGCGCTGCTCCAGAACCGCCGCTTCCTGCTCGGCGCGGGGCAGCAGGCGGGCCCGGTATGGCTCGGCAGCCGCACGAACTCGAGCACGACGGAGGACGATTACGGCGTGATCGTGTACAAGAAGGGCGCGTGGGTGCTGCACATGCTGCGCAACCTGCTGCTCGACCTCGACACGGGCGACGAGACGCGGTTCCGCACGCTGCTCCACGATTTCCACATGGCGCATCGGAACGGCTACGCGACGACCGCCGAATTCCGGGCCGCGGCCGAGGCGGCGACCGGAGACGACCTGGGCTGGTTCTTCGCGCAATGGGTGTACGGGACCGACGTGCCGACGTACCACTGGTCGTGGGACGTTGCGGAGCACGCGGCCGGCCAATGGGTCGTGCACGGGCGTGTGCAGCAGACGAACGTGCCGGACGGGTTCCGCGCCCCGGTGATCGTGCGGCTGGATTTCGGGGGCGGCCGCTTCGCGCGGACGCGTGTGTGGGTGAGCGGTCCCGAGACCACGTTCGACCTGCCCGCCACGAGCGAGCGGCCGACCAGCGTGCGCTTCAACGACCTCGAGTCCGTGCTCGCGGAAGTGGTACGCCCGAAGTGAGCGCGCGCGGTGCGCTCGCGCTCGTCGCGTTGCTCGCGGCGGGTTGCGCGCGCGCGCCCGCGCCGACGGGCGCGGCGGCGGCGGCCGTACCCACGTTCGGGGACGCGTTCTGGAAGCGCTGGGGCGACGGGCGCGGCGAGCTCGCCGGCTACGACCTCGATACGCCGCGCTACGGCACGCTCCGCCACGGCGTCGCGGTCACGATCTTCGTGACCGAGACGTTCTCGAACGAGCGCCGGGTGAAGGCCGATCCCGGCCGGCATCCCAGGCGGGACGAGTTCCCGGTCATGAAGCTGAACCTCGTGCAGGACTTCCCGACCGGGATCTACGACTACAACCTCATGACGAGCGCGTTCGTCGCGCTCGCGCCCGTGAACGGGCGCGTCGCGGGCTCGCCCACGAAGGTGAGCTTCAGCTCGCAGGAATGGTGCGGGAACGTCTACATGCAGGTGCTGTTCGACGCGCGCTTCGCTCGTTTCGCCGTGCACAGCTACTTCGACGGCGAGGCCGACAGCGCGGCATCGCTCGAGATGGCGAACGACGTGCTCTCCGAGGACGCGCTGCTCGTCTGGGCCCGCGGCTTCTCGCCGCCGCTGCTCGCGCCGGGCGGGTCCGCCGACCGCCCGCTGCTCGGCTCGCTCCGCCAGGCGCGCCTTCTCCATCAGCCGCTCCTCGTGACGCCGGCCCACTTCGCGCGCGCCGCCGCCCCGGGGCGCATCACGGTCCCCGCGGGCACGTTCGACGCCGACGAGTTCACGGTGGCGGTGACCGGCGGGCGCACATGGACGATCCACGTCGAGGCGGCCGAGCCGCACCGCATCCTCGAATGGACCACGAGCGACGGCGAGCACGCCCGCCTGCTCGCGAGCGATCGCCTCGCCTACTGGAAGCTCAACGGGCCGGGTGGAGAAGCGTACCTCGCGAAGCTCGGCCTCAAGCCGCGAGAGTCGCGGATGCCGTGAGGGCGCCTCTCATTTGCGCTCTCAATGTGCTGTACACGGGGAGGGTGCGAGGGGGACCGCGATTGAGGGGAACGCTCCGCAAGAGCCAGGAGGTGCCGAGGGGGATTGCGATTGAGGGGAGTCGCGCGCAGGCCGGAGCCAGGGACTGGCGGAGGCCGTCAAGCGCGCGTCAGGGAGGGCCGGGCATGGATGCCCGGACCGAGCGTTCCCCTCAATCGCGATCCCCCTCGGTACCTCCGTGTACGAGATCGGATGCAGTCGAGAAACGAAAGCCCCGGGAGTTCTCCCCCCCGGGGCCTTGGTTGCGCTGACGCGCCGATCACCTCACCAGCACGAACCGTCGCACGAACGTCCGGCCCGGGACCGTCATCCGGATGAAGTAGAGCCCCGGACCGAAGCGTGCGCCCGCGGCGCTCGACCAGTCCGCGGAGTGACGCCCCGGCGGGAACGCGCCGTCGGCGAGCCGCAGGACTTCGCGGCCCTGCACGTCGTGCACCGCCAGGCGAACGTTCGTCTCGCGCGGGAGCGCGAACTGGAACCGCGTCGAGCCGCGGACCGGGTTCGGCCACACCGGCGAGAGCGCGAACTCCGTCACCGGGCCGTCCGCGACGCCCGCGCCGTCCGCGATCGAGAACTCCGCGTCCGAGACGTCCTGCGTCGTGTGCCCGGCCGCATCGTGCGCCGTGGCACGCAGGATCGCGTGCGTCGTGGCGGGCGACGTCGCGAGCCAGGAGAACGTGCCGCTGTTCGCGATCCCGGTGGCGATCGACTCGAACGGGCCGCCCACGCCCGCGCGCGACAGCTCCAGGTCCACGGCCGTCACCGCCGCGTTGTCCGCGGCCGTCCAGGTCAGGTCCGAGCTGGTGCCCGCGTTGAGGATCTCGCCGCCGTTCGGCGTCGTCACCGCCACGGTCGGCGCCGCGACGTCGAGGAACGTGGACGTGACGGTCTTGTTGCCGTCCATGAGCAGGTTCTCGGGATTGTTCGTGCTCACGAGGTCGCCGCTCCAGGCCGAGAACGCCCAGCCCGCGCCCGGGTTCGCCGTGAGCTGGACCGAAGCGCCGCTCGAATAGGACGGCTGGTCGGGCAGCTTCGTCACCGTGCCCGCGCCGATCACGCTCACCGAGAGCGTGAACGCCTGGAGATTCCCGATCGCGAACTGCGTCCCGGCCGTGGCGGCGCTCAAGCCCGTCACCTGGGTGCTGGTCGCGGTGCGCGTGCCGAGCGTCGGCGACGACCACGCCGCGCCGTTGAATACCTGCACGACGAACGTGCTCGGGTCCGCGGTGAGGTCCACGTCGGTGCCCGGGTAATTGAACGTGGCGCTCCAGGTGGCACCCCCGGTGTTCGCCGGCGCGAGCGACCAGCGCCGGTTGACCGAGCGTGCCGCGTCGATCGACGCGGTGGCGAGGTTCGGATGATCCCCGGCCGCCGTGCTCGCGGTGAGGTTGAAGCTCGCGGGATGCGTACCGCTCAGCCCGATCGGCGCGTACGTCGTGGCGTCGCCCACGTCGAGCGAGCCCGAGATCACGCTCCCGGGATAGAACTTCTGGATCGTTCCGTTCACCCAGCCCGTGCCCTGCGACGCGCCGGTCACGTTCGACGTCGATGCGAGCGTCAGCGTGCGGGCCCCGGTGTTGAGCGTGCCGCTCGTGAACGCCAGGCCGCCGTCGAGCGTGAGGTTCGTGACCAGCGAGACGCCGGCGGAGTTGTTCACGCCGAGCGTGGCGTTGCTGGCCAGGGTCAGCGTGCCCTGTACGTCGATCGACTGCGCGGCGGAGCCCGCCAGCGAGATCACCGGCGTGCCCGTTGCCGGCGTGAACGCCAGCGCCGCGCCCGGCCTGACGTGCACGTCGCCGTGAATCACCGAGCTCCCGGTCAGATTCAGATTGAACGTGCCCTGCGTGATGACGAGGCTGTCGACCGTCACGCCGGTTCCGCCGGTAGGCGACTGCGTGCCGGCATTGTTGTACTCGAAGTCGGCGTACGTGCGGCCCGACAGCGACGGCGTGATCGCACCGTCCAGCCGGTAGCGGCTGCCGGCCTGAAACGTCACCGCGGAGTTCGGGGCGCTCGCGCCGAACGGGTTCGCGCCCGCGATCTGCTGGTAGAGCGAGCCGGCGTGGAACACCACCGAGTTGAGTCCGCCCGCGCCCGTGCCGTCGCCGAACGCGTTGCCCACGAACCCCGCGGCGCCCACGCACTTGGCCCCGCTGTTGTAGGCGACCGAGGCCGCGTCGAGCGAGAGAATCCGGTGCTGCCCGCCCGCCAGGCTCGTCGTGCCCGAGATGTCGCCGGTCGCGCCGCTCGCGAGCGCCAGGACGATCGCGTTCGCGCCCGTCAACTGCAGCGTCGAGCCGGCCGCGACGCTCAGGTCGGGGCCCGTGCCTCCCTGGAGCGTCAGCGTGGCGGGGGCGGTCGCCTGCAGCGACACGTTCGTGTTCGCGCTCACGAGCAGCTGACCGATCGTCTGCGCCGGCACGTTCGTGGCGATCGTGGTCGCGCCGTTGTTGAACAGCAGCACGTCATTCGCGGCCGGGGCCGTGCGCGTGGGCGTCCAGTTCGTGGACGTGGCCCACGACGCCGTGCCCGTCGGGTTCCAGGTGTAGACGTGCTGGCTGAAGTTCGCGGTGATGTTCTTGTTCGCGTCCATCGTCACCGGCAGCGGGTTGGTGCTGCCGGAGGCGTCGCCGCTCCAGGAGTCGAAGAACCAGTTCGCGGCCGGCGTGGCGGTGACCTGTACGACGGTCCCGTGATCGTACGTCGCCTGGCTCGGCACGGGCGTCACGCTGCCGCTGCCCGCCGTGGATAGCGTGAGCGTGTAGGTGTTGATCGCGAACGACGCCGCGATGGTCTGGTTCGCGTGGATGGCCGGGAACGTGAAGTTCGTGACGGCGCCCACCGAGGAGCCGTTCACGAGCACGTCCAGCACGTGGAAGCCCGTGTTCGGCGTGATCGTGAACGACGGCGTGGCGCCGTCGGCCACCTGGATCGTTCCGCTCGGCGCGATGCCCCCGTTCGCGCCGGCGCTCGCGGTCACGGTCCAGCCGGTGATCGCGAAGCTCGTGTGGCTCGAGTCCGAGCCCACGTTGCCCGCGCTGTCGAACGCGCGCACGCGGACCCGCGCCGTGGTGGTGAGGTTCAAGGGCACCGTCCAGTTGAACGAGCCCGAGTTCGCGATGCCGGTGGCGATCGCGGTGGGGAACGTGGCGCCGCCGTCCGTCGACAGCGCGAGGTCGACCGCGGAAACCAGCACGTTGTCCGTCGCGGTCCACGTGATCGGGTGGATGCTCGAGGCGGCCCAGCTTTCGCCGCCCGCCGGCGACGTCAGGCTGACGACCGGCGGGGTCGTGTCGGCGGCGCCGCTGATCGTGAGCGTCTGGCCGTTCGACGTGCCGCCGCCCGGCGCGGGCGTGAACACGGTGATCGTCTTCGTGCCGCCTGTCGCCTGGTCGGGCGCGGTGATCGTCGCGGTGAGCTGGTTCGCGGTCACGAACGTCGTGGCGCGGTCGGAGCCGTCGATGCGCACGACCGAGCACGTGCTGAAGTTGGAGCCGTTCACGGTGAGCGTGAACTGCGGATCGCCCGTCGAGCGCGCGTTCGGCACGATCGAGGTCGTGGCCGGGAGCGGCTTCGTGCTCGCCACGGCGAAGTCGTTGCCGCTCGAGCTCTGGGCATTCGTCATCACGATCTGCACGTCGGAGGCGCTCACGCGCGTCTGCGACGTGCCGCCGGCGCCCGCGATCGCGTCCACGTTCGTGCCGCTCGCGGGCGGCGTCACGACGACGTCGTACGTGCCGCTCTCCAGGAAGCCGAAGCTGTACTGACCCAGCGCGTTCGTCGTGGTCGTGGCGATCGTGCTCGCGCCCTGCTTGAGCGCCACGCTGATGCCCGCGATCGCGGTGCGGTCGCCGGTCGTCCCGGCCGAGCCGTCGCAGTCGTTCGTGACCGTGCCGAACACCTGGCCGTACGTGAACGTGAGTTTGTTGATCCACGTCCCGAACACGTTCGTGGCCTTGTTCCACTGGCCCGCGTACCACGCCACGCTCTGGCCCGGCGAGGACAGCGAGGCGTCCTGGTCGATGCCCGTGTAGTCGCCCCAGCGTGATTGCGCGGTGGCCGCGACACCCGCCTTGAGCAGCGCGCTGGGCTCGATCGCCCCGTCGCTCCGGCGCTTGCCGCTCGCGTAGGCGGACGGGAACTCCGACGAGCTCGAGCGGTCGAAGCCCAGGAAGATCGTGCCGACCGAGTCCACGGTGACGGCGGGGTAGTAATAGAACGTGCTCGCGGCGCCGAACGTTTCGTCCGTCAGCACGACGCGGTCGCTGATCCGCAGACGGAACAGGCGGATCGCGGACACGCTCGTGGCCGAGATCGTGGCGGCGGTGTGCCAGCTCGCGATGAGCACGCCGTTGCGGGTATAGAAGTCGGTCGGCCGGCAGTCGTTCGTGGCCACGAGGTTCGCGGAGCCCTGCTGCGGCGCGTCCGGCGGCGCGCTGTACGCGCTCACGGTCACGAAGTTCACGGTCGCGAGTGCCGCGGACGCCGGCGGGCCCGTGAGCGTGCGGTAGGTGACGTGCGAACCCGAACCGGTGCGGATGTTCAGGAGGTAGATCGTGTTGTCGCCCGCGGTGAGGTTGCGGGCGGGCTTCGTGACGAAGTTGTCGTTCGCGTCACCGCCGGGCGGCGCCGCGAAGTTCACGATGTCGAGTGGAGCCAGCGCCGCGCCGCTGTAGGCGGCGGCCCGGTCGAGGATGCGGAGCTTCTGGTACTGGTACTGGTTCGCGTTGAACGTGAACTGCTGGGCGCTGAACACGATCTTGTCGTCGGAGATCCCGAGACCTTCGTAATCGCTCCAGTTGTTCGTCTGGAGCGCGCCGTCCTTCGTCATGTCGAACTTGTAGAGCCACCACGCCCCGCGCGCGTCGTTCGTCTTGGAGATCGCGAGGTAGAAGTTGGAGAAGTTGCTGGGCGAAGTGCCCTGCGTGAAGCACACCGCGACGAACCGGCCGCGCAGCGCGTCGTAGTAGCACTGGGCGTCGGAGATGGCGCCCTCGCCCGCGGGCGCGCCGAAGAACGTGGCGCCGTTCGTCTCGACCCGGCTCGTGCCATCCTTGTTCGTGACGGTCACGCTCACGTTGCCGCAACTCAAGATGTTGAGCGGGCCACCGCCCACCGTGGGCTCGCTGGGGATGAAGCCGTTCTGGGTAATGCCCTCGAACCCGTTGCCGACCGTGGGCGCGAGCGCCGAGAAGCCGCCCTTGCCGCCGCCCCCGGCCGGCGTCGGGTCGAGCGTGAACTGGGCGAACGACGTGGTCGGCAGGAGCGGCGGGAACGCCTTCAGGCGCTCGACCTCCGCCGCGGCTTCCTCCCACTCGTGCTCCGGCCGGAGAGTGACGGGCGCGTGCTCGCCTCCGGGCGCGACGCGCGGCAGGTCGGAGAAGTTGAACGAACGCGGCACGACGCGCTCCACGGCCAGGTGCCGGGCCCCGCCAGGGCCCTCCGGCGGCACGGGGGGAGCGAACGCGGCACGGGCAGCCGGCGGGGCGAGAAGCGTGAGCGTGAGCGCCAGTGTCGCGAGAGATGGCGTTCTCTTCATGGCAGAGCGTCCCCGGGGGTGGGTGTGGGAGTTGCCTGATTCGCCGAGAGAGTGGGGGGTGGGCAGTAGAAAGCGTACCGGTCGGACGGGTCCATGGACAACGGGGATTTCATTACCTGGGCGATGGAATTGGGTGGACTTTGCACGATGCACGGTTGCGGCGGCGCGCACCGCGGCAAGCGTGCAGGATCCCACGCATGTGGGCCTGACGCGGGAGCGCGCGTCGCCCGCGTTCGACAATGCAAGACTGGTCGGAGAGCGTATCGAATGCGTCCGGGATAAGCCGTTCCGCTAGTCCCCGAAGCAGATACCCAGGTCCCTCGCCGTCGCGACCGTGTCGCTCGCGAGCGACACCACCTTCATGCGACCGACCGCGGCCTCGAGCGGCTGGTAGCGCACGTGCGGCGGCTCGAGCGAGACCATCACCGACGAATGGCCGGCCTCGAGCGCGCGCACCGCGGCCGCCCCGAAGCGGAGCGCCACGAGCCGGTCGAAGCTCGTGGGCGAGCCGCCGCGCAGCAGGTGGCCGAGCACGACGACGCGCGTTTCGCGCCCCACCAGGTCCTCGAGCTCGCGACCGACCTTCTCGCCCACGCCGCCGAGCCGCTCGGCCTGGCCCGGCACCTTGCCCACCGTGCTCACCTGGCCGCCCTTCCGCCGCGCGCCCTCGGCGACCACGACGAGCGTGTAGAGCCGGCCCTTCTTCTCGCGGCGGCGGATGTGGTCGGCCACCTTCTCCAGGTCGAACGGGATCTCGGGGATCAGGATCGCGGCGGCGTTGCCGGCGATGCCCGCGTGGAGCGCGATCCAGCCCGCGTAGCGGCCCATCACCTCCACGACCATGATGCGATGGTGCGAGGCGGCGGTGGAGTGCAGCCGGTCGAGGCACTCGGTCGCGAACGACACCGCGGTGTCGAAGCCGAACGTCATGAACGTGCGCTCGAGGTCGTTGTCGATCGTCTTCGGCACCCCCACGACGCGCAGGCCCCGCTTCGCGAGCTCGTACGCGATCCCGAGCGAGCCGTCGCCGCCCACGACGACGAGCGCGTCGATGCTGCGCGCCGCGAGCTTCGCGATGAGCTCGTCGCAGCGGTCTTCCTCGACGACGGTCCCATCCGGCCGGGGGACCGGGTAGGACAGCGGATTGCCGCGATTCGTGGTGCCGAGGATCGTGCCGCCGAGGTGCGCGATCCCGGAGACGCGCTCGCGGGTCAGCCGTACGACCCCGTCGCCGCCGTAGCGTTCCGGCACGAGCAGGCCGTGATAGCCGTCGCGGATGCCCCAGCACTCCCAGCCGCGGATCTCGGCGGCGAGTACGACGGCGCGGATGACGGCGTTCAAGCCGGGCGCGTCGCCGCCGCCGGTGCTGACGGCGATGCTGCGGATCGGGTGGTCGTTCACCGGGGGCACGGGTCCTTGTGCGGGTGTGGGCGCGCGAGCGGGTCCAGTGGGATTTCACAATACCCACATGCCCCGCAAACGAAAACCCCGCCTCCCGGGCGGGGCTTTCGGGCGTGCGGCGCTGCAGCCGGGGATTAGCGGTAGAGCTGCTTCACCAGGCCCCACGTGCTCGGCTTCGCGGAGACCGGGCACTGGAGGTCGATCTTGCCGTCGTGGCGGAACAGGTAGCCGGGGATGCCGATGCCGGGCGCCGTGTTCCACGTCGCGCCGCCGGTGAACAGGCCCGGGCAGATGGCGCCGTTCGCCGCGCGGAACTTGTCGATGAGCGTGCCACCGGTCCAGTTGATGTCGCCCTCGATGTTGCCGGTCTGGAACGCGGTGAAATTGTTCGTCGTCACCACGAAGCGCGTGAACGTGCCGGTCAGGATCGGCGGCGGATCGTTCTCGAACGTGGCGGGCACGAGCGCGTTTGGCGGGAACGGCTCGAACACCGCATCCGGCGTGGGGTCGGCGTACACGTTGATCGTGCCGCCCGTGTAGGACGTCGTGTAGATCGTCGTCGCGGGCGGACCCGCCGCGACCGTCCCCAGCGACACGAGGCCGTCACCGGTGAACGTGTACTCGGTCGCCGGCATGGTGGCGTTCAAGAAATCGAGCGGGGGCCCGAACACGCTCACCGTGCCCACGAATCGCATGATGCCGCCCGCCGGCAGGTTCGTCGGCGTGGCACCCGGCTGCCACATGTAGGCCGGGTCCCAGTCCAGCACCGGGCCGATCGCGTGCGCCGGCAGCGGCACCGCGGCGATCGCCAGCGCCGCACAGCATAGGGTCAGCCACCGCTTCATGATCGTCTCCCCGTCGCGTGTCGCTGTCTGTGCGCGGCGCATCACCGGTACCCCGCTTTCAGCCGTCCCCAGCTCTCGTGTCGCGTGCCGCTCGGAGCGTTCAAGAACGTCTGCCCGTCGCACTGGTGCGCGTAGCCGGGCGGGATGTTGAGCGCGTTGCTCGTCGCGCCCGAGAACGTCCAGCCCGTGCGCTGGCTGGGATCGAAGTTCGGGAGCTGCGTGCCGCCCGTGACGTTGAATACGGCCTCGAAGCTGCCGGTGCCGTTCGTCGTGTCCAGCACGAACTGGAAGTTCGTGAGCGAGCCGACGAGCATCGGCGTGCCGTCGGTGAAGCTGGCCGGGGCCACGCCGTTCGGCGGATTCGTACCGTAGTCGGCCGTGGTCCCGCCGGACTTGGCATCCTCGTACAGCGTGATCGTGCCGGACGTGTAGTTGATCACGACGAAGTTGGCGATCGGCGTGACGCTGGTGGGCGTGAAGCCCTGCATCACGTACGTGTACTCGTTGAGCGTCGTGTTCGTCACGAGTGGCGCGGCGAGCACCGGCACCGTCCCGAGCCCGACGTAGCCGCTCCCCGGCTCGCCGAAGACGCCCGGGTTCGGGTTCGGGAACTCGTAGTCGAAGCCGACGTAATCGAACAGCAGCGACTGCGCGTGCGCGGCGGGTACCCCCGCCAGCGCGGCGCAAGCCGCGAGGAACACCGTGGTCACGATTCTTCGCATGCGTTGCACCTCAGGGACCTTGGAGAGAGCGATCGTGCTGACCATGAACGACCCACCCTGCGCGCGAATGCGCGGGCGGAAAGCGACCATCCATGGAGGGGTCCGGCTGCACCGGAGTGGTGGCTGCGCCTGCGCAGGGGGATGCGCGGCGGGGACGCGGATGCGGTAACGAGAGAGACGACAGCCCGTTGAGTCTAGGGGCAGGGCACCCCGGCCGCCAATCGGAATCGCGCCTCCCGGCAATTCAGGCCGAAATAGGACGAATTGTCACAAGCCGATGCGCCACAAAACATTGCCGAGTTCAGTCCGGCTGAATCGAGTTCAGTACGGCCTTTGCCTCGGCGATCGCCTGCTCCGAGGACCACGCCTCGCCCGTCGCGGCGCACGCGCTCGCCTCGGCTTCCCCGAGCTGCGCGGCGATCCTCCCCTTCAATCGCTCGACCTCGAGTCGCTCGTGGGGCATGAGCGGCGAGCCGAGCCGCAGGCGTGCCGCCCCTCCCGCGCCGAGCACGCGCGCCGCGTCCGCGGGCCGGCTCACCGCGAACAGCCAGTCAGCGAGCGCGTCGAGAAGGAATACCGATTCGCGCGGGAGCCCGAGCTCCTCGAGCAGCGCGAGCGCTTCGCGCAAGCGGTGGAGCGCCGCATCGAGGTCCCCGACGCGAACCAGCGTCGAGGCGAGCCCGGTGAGGCAGAGCGCCTCCGTGCCCTTGTCGCCGCTGTCGCGAAGCATCTGGAGCGCCGCCTCGAGGCGCTTGCGTCCGTGGTCCGGCACCCGGAGCGCCCACTCGATCGTGCCGAGGTTGTGGAGCGCCATCGCAATCCCCCGCTGCTGGTCGAGCTCCCGATAGAGCGCGAGACTTGCCTCGCCGAGCTTCATGGCTTCCTCGAACCGTGACTGCCACATGGCCACGACGAGAAGCCCCGCGAGTGCGCGCGCTTCACCCTTGCGGTCTCCGGCGGCGCGGCTGTAAGCGAGGCTCTCCTCCAGGTGCGGCCGCGCCGCATCGTAGTCGCCCATCACCAGCGCGGCCGCTGCCCCGCGCGCGAGCGCGAGCGCACGGGCTGGCGTCGGCTTCCGCTCGCGGTCGCGGGCGAGCGCTTCCTCGAGCGTGCGGCGCGCGAGCGCGTAGCGGCCGAGCGTGGACCAGAACCGCTGGACCGCCGTCGCGAGCCGGAGCCCGCGCTGGACGCCGTCCTCCGCCTGCGCGCACCACGCCAGCGCCGCGAGGATGTTGTCCTCCTCGGGAAGCAGTTCGTGCTGTGACTGTTGCAGCCCGGGACCGGCCATCGCCTGCTCGGCGCGCTCGGCGAGCGCCAGGTACGTGGCGAGGTGCCGCTCGCGGAGCGCCGCGTGCTCGAGATCGGTCTCGAGCTTCTCCAGCGCGAAACGCCACACGCTCTCGAGGAAGCCGTAGCGGACGCCGCCGTCCCCGGCGCGCTGCAGTACCACGAGCGAGCGCTCGGCGAGGCGGGTGAGGAGGTCGAGGACCTCGAACTCGTCGCCGTTCTCGGAGCACACGGCGGTGGCCCGCTCGAGCGTCCAGCCGCCGGTGAATACCGCGAGCCGGCGCATGAGGTCCCGCTCGGGCGCGAGCAGGTGATCCCAGCTCCACTGGATCACCGCGAGCACGGTCTGCTGCCGCGTCGGGGCGCCGGCGCTCGAGCGGGTGAGCAGCTTGAAGCGATCGCCGAGCCGGGCGCGGATCTGGTCCACCCCCAGCAGGCGCACGCGCGCCGCCGCGAGCTCGAGCGCGAGCGGAATGCCGTCGAGCCGCCGGCAGATCTCGGCCACCGTCGCGGCGTTCGCGTCCGTGAGCTCGAACTCCGCCGAAGCCGCGCGCGCGCGCTCGCGGAACAGGCGCACGGCCTCGCTCTGGCCCGCGGCGGCCGCGGTG
>DATDEX010000253.1:0-3649 GCA_036522895.1 Candidatus Eiseniibacteriota bacterium
AGAACCCGCGCGGCAGCGGCCGCGCGCGCTCGAGCCGCGCCCGCCACGCCCCCGGCGTCGCCTCAGTGGGCGACCGGCGTCTCCTCGACACCCAGCTTCCGCAGCGCCGTCATCATGGTGTCGCGGATCTCCCCGAGCCGCGCCTCGGTGCGGGCCTCGAAGCGCACGACCAGCACCGGCTGGGTGTTGGACGCGCGCACGAGCCCCCAGCCGTCGCCGAATTCGACCCGGATGCCGTCGATGTCGATGATGCGGTAGCGGGTGGCGAACTCGGCCTTCAGGAGCTCCGGCACCTGGAACTTGCGCTCCTCCGGGCAGGCGAGCCGCATCTCCGGCGTGGCGAAGTACTGCGGCAGGCTCTCGACCAGCTGGTCGAGCGTCCGCCCGGTGGACGCGACGTACTTGAGCAGGCGGCCCGCGGCGAACAGCGCGTCGTCGTAGCCGAAGAAACCCTCGCTGAAGAACATGTGACCGCTCATCTCGCCCGCGAGCGGCGCCCCGGTTTCCGCGAGACGCTTCTTCAGGAGCGAGTGCCCGGTCTTCCACATGCTGGGCACACCGCCGTGCGCCGCGATGTCCTCGGCGAGCGCCTGCGAGCACTTGACGTCGAACAGGATCGTGGCGCCCGGCACGCGCTGCAGCACGTCGCGCGCGAACAGCGCGAGCAGCTGATCGCCCCACACGATCCGGCCCGACGCGGTCACCGCACCGATCCGGTCGGCGTCGCCGTCGAAGCCGATGCCCAGCTCGGCACCGGTCTGCTTCACCTTGGCCTGGAGGTCCACGAGCAGCGCCGGCACGGTCGGGTCCGGGAGGTGGTTTGGGAACGTGCCGTCGAGCTCGGCGTAGAGCGGCGTGACCGCGTGGCCCATGCGCTCGAACACCTGCGGCACCACGGTGCCGGCGCAGCCGTTCCCGCAGTCCATGACGACGCGCAGTCCGCGGGCGCTCGTGCAGCGCTCGATCAACATGGCGCGGTAGGCGTCGAGCACGGGCTTCTCCGTCCACGTGCCGCCACCCGCCGCGGCCAGCTCGCCCGCCTGGATTGCGCGCCGCATCTCGAGGATCTCGGCCCCGTAGAGCGGCAGCTTCCGCTTCGTCATCTTGAAGCCGTTGAACTCGGGCGGGTTGTGGCTGCCGGTGATCTGCATGCCCCCGTCCAGCCCGCGCTGAACGACCGCGAAATACAGGGCCGGCGTCGGCACGACCCCGACCCGCTCCACGCTCATGCCGGCGGCGAGCATCCCGCGCTCGGCCGCGCGCGCGAGCCGCTCCGACGAGGGCCGCACGTCCTGGCCGAGCGCCACGCGCGTGCCACCCTCGGCGCGCATGCGGGTCGCGAACGCCCGCCCCACCGCTTCCGCGGTCTCGTTCGTGAGCTCGGTCTCGTGCAGCCCGCGGATGTCGTACTCGCGGAAGATGTGCCCGGGGAGGACCTGGCCGGGGATCATGCTCGCGCTCCTCCTTTCGGCTGTTGCGACTTGAGCCAGGCGTCGATGAACGGGTCGATGTTCCCCGCCAGCACGCCGTGCACGTCGGGAATCTTGGTCTCGGTGCGGTGATCGTTCGCCATGGTGTAGGGCTGGAGCACGTACGAGCGGATCTGGCTCCCGAAGTCGATGTCCTTCTTCGTCCCGGCCAGGGCCTCGGTCTTGGCGCGCGCCTCCGCCTCCTTGAGCACGAACAGCCGCGACATGAGGATCTTCATCGCGGCGTCCTTGTTGCGGTGCTGGCTGCGTTCGCCCTGGGACTGCACGACGAGCCCGGTCGGGAGATGGGTGATGCGCACGGCGGACTCGGTCTTGTTCACGTGCTGGCCGCCGGCGCCGCCCGCGCGCATCGTGTCGATGCGCAAATCGTCCGGCCCGATCTCCACCTTGATCGTGTTGTCGAGCATCGGCAGCACGCTCACCGAGGAGAACGAGGTGTGCCGGCGCGCGTTCGCGTCGTAGGGCGAGATCCTCACCAGGCGGTGCACGCCGGATTCGGCCTTGAGGTAGCCGTACGCGTACTCGCCGTCGATCTCGAGCGTCGCGTCCTTGATGCCCGCCTCGTCGCCGGCCTGGTAGTCGAGCAACGTCACCGGGTAGCCGCGCCGCTCGGCCCAGCGCTCGTACATGCGCATGAGCATCTCGGCCCAGTCCTGCGACTCGGTGCCGCCCGCGCCGGGATGGATGATGACGAGCGCCCCCAGCCGGTCGTGCTCGCCCGAGAGCAGGCTCCTCGTCTCGAGCGCCGCGACCTGCTGCTCGAGCGCGCCCAGCTCGCGCTCGAGCTCGGCGAGCATGCTTTCGTCGGCCTCGGATTCGGCCAGGTCGAGGAGCTCGCCGAGACTCTTGAGCGAGCTCGACCGCGCGGCGAACTCGTCCACCGTGCGGTTCAGGTGCTTGAGCCGGGTGACCGTCTTCTGCGCGTCCTCGGGCCGGTCCCAGAACCCGGGCGCGGTCATGCGTTGCTCGAGCTCGGCGCCCTCGCGGGTGAGGCCCTCGACGTCAAAGATACCTCCGCAGGTCGCCGAGGCTCGACGCGATCGGTTCGAGGCGCTTGCGGAGTTCGGTGGCGGTGGCCATGAGGGACCCTGTGCTGGCAACGGGGACGAGCGGGCGGCGCCGGGCGCGAGGCGAGAGCGCCGGGTGGCGGACGTTCGCACGTCCCGCGGCGGACGAGTGCGCACATTACGCAGCGCCGTCCGCGAGCGCAACGCGCCGCCGGCGTCGGCGGCGCCTCACTCGGGCGCTTCGCCCCGGTCCAGTCGCTCGAGCGCGCGCTCGGCCTGGAGCACGCACTCGTTGCCGAGCGGCGTGCCGCTCGAACGCCCGAGCGCGCGCGCCGCCTCGTACCACTCGCGGCGCACGTTCTCGGGCTCCTCGCCCTCGAGCGTCGATGCGAGATTGAGCGCGGCGTTCGCCGCCGCGGCCCGCCCGCTCGGGAGCCCGCTCGCGCGGCCGCGCGCGAGCGCGGCCTCGTAGGCCGTGCGCGCCTCGAAGCCGCGCTCGAGGCCGAGCAGCGCGTGGCCCAGGTTCACCTGCGCCATCGCGGCCATGGCGTCGAAATCCGCCCGATTCGCCACGGTCGAGTGGTCGCGGACCGCGGCGAGCGCGTCCTTGAACCCGCGCACCGCGGCCTCCAGCCGGCCCGCCTGGCGGTGGAGGTGCCCGATCAGGAGCTGGGCGTCGAGCGCGATGCGCGCGCCCACGTCCACGCCGCTCTCGCGGCCGACGCGCACGACGTCGGCGAGCCCGGCAAGCGCCTCCTCGACGCGGCCGTCGTGCAACGCCTGGAACGCGTGCGCGTAAGTCGCGGCCGCCTCGAGCGCGCGGCCCGTGCCGCTCGTGAGCGTGCGCGTGAACGACAGCGACTCGACCGCGAGCGCGCGCGCCTCCTCCCAGCGCTCGAGCGAGCCGAGCGTGCGGTGGAGGTTGCACGCGGCCTGCCCGGCCAGCTCGCGCAGCACCGGATCGTGGAGGTCGCGGCCCGTCTCGAACACCTCCGCGAGGTGACGCACGGCCTCCTCGCGCTCGCCCAGCTCGGCGAGCGTCTGGCCGAGACGCAGCCGCGCGAGCAGCGCGTAGCGCTCGGCGGCAGCCGGCTCGCAGCGCGCGGCGAGCTCCAGCGCCGTCCGGTAGTGCTTCGCGGCCTCGGCGTGGCG
>DATDEX010000254.1:0-4304 GCA_036522895.1 Candidatus Eiseniibacteriota bacterium
CGCGCGCGCCACGCCGGCGAGCGAGGTCGCGCGCGCGCGCTGGCTCATGGGCACGCTGTTCACCGCGAGCGCCCGCGCGGTCGCGCCGGCAGACACCGCGTTCGTGGGTGCCGCGCTCGATGCCGCGCTCGATACCGTGGCGGCGCTCGAGCGCCGGCTCAGCAACTGGTCGCGGACGAGCGAGCTCTCGCGCTTCAATGCCCGCTCCGGCGGGAACGACGTCTCGGAGCCGCTCGCGGCCGTGCTGGATTCCGCGTTTCGCTACGCCGCGCTCACGCACGGCGCGTTCGACCCCACGCTCGGCACGCTGATCGACGCCTGGGATCTGCGCGGCCACGGCCGCGTGCCGGACGCGGCCGAGTTGCGCACGGCGCTGCTCCACTCGGGCTGGACCCGCGTCGAGCGCTCGGCCGGGTACGCGCTCGGGGGGTCGCGGCTCGATCTCGGCGGCATCGCGAAGGGGTTCGCGCTCGACCGCGCGGCGAGCGTGCTCCGCGCGCGCGGGGTGACCGACGCCGCGCTCGATGCCGGCGGCCAGTGGCTCCACGCCGCCCGAACCGATGCCCCGCCGTGCACGGTGTGGGTGGCGGATCCGCGCGACCGCGACCGGCCCGCGGTGCGGCTCGCGTTCGGCGCGGGCTCGCTCTCGACGAGCGGACAGTCGGAGCGCTTCTTCGAGGCCGGCGGGCGACGCTACGGGCACATTCTCGACCCCGCGAGCGGCCGGCCACTCGCGACCCGCGCCTCGGCGAGCGTGCTCGCGAGCTCCGGGACCGGCGCCGATGCGCTCTCCACGGCGCTCCTCGTCCTCGGGCACGATGGCGCGCGCGCGTTCGCCGCCGCGCACCCGGACGTCGGCGTGCTGTGGCTCGAACCGGCCGGCGGCCGCGTGCGCGCGGAAGCCTGGAACCTGGACGGCGTGACGGCCGCCCCGTATGTGACGCTCACCCGGGAGTCCCTCCTGCCCTCACTCGCGAGGAATCCATGAAGCTTCCGCGTCTGCTTGCGTTCGCCATGCTCGCCGCGCTCTCGCTCGCGCCGCTCCGTGTGCGCGCGGAGACCACCGAAGCGCGCCTGGACGAGGTCGAGAAGAAGCTCGACGCCGCGCTCGCCGAGATCGAGCGCCTGAAGCTCGGGGGCGCCGCGCCCGAGACGACCGCCGCCTACGCGTCGCGGCACGGGTTCGCGCCGGGCGCCTCGCGCGTCTACGACGCCTCCGGCGGAGCGTCGCTCGGGGGCTACGGCGAGATGCTGTTCGCCGCCCCTGACCGCACGCACCAGAACGGCACGCTCTCCGGCGCGCGCCCCACGCTGGACCTTCTCCGCGCGGTGTTCTACGTCGGGCACAAGTTCACGCCGACGCTCCTCTTCAACTCCGAGCTCGAGTGGGAGCACGGCGGCGTGCTGGACGAGGGCGAGGCGAGCGTCGACCCCGCGAGCGGGGCGGGCACGACCGAGCTCTCCGGCGAGGCCACCGTGGAATTCGCCTACCTCGACTGGCGCGTGCGCCCGTCGTTCGGCGTGCGCGCGGGCAAGCTGCTCGTGCCCATGGGGCTCGTGAACGAGCAGCACGAGCCGCCGGTCTTCTACGGGGCCCGCCGCCCGGACACCGAGTCGCTCGTCATCCCGAGCACATGGACCGCGGCCGGCGCGGGTTTCTACGGCGAGACGGCCGCCGGGCTCGAGTGGCGCGCCTACGCCGTCGAGGGGCTCGACGCGCGCCGCTTCGCGGCCGCGAGCGCGATCCGCGAGGGGCGCCAGGGCGCGGCGCAGGCGCTCGTCACGCATCCGGCGTTCACGGCGCGTGTGGACTGGAAGGGCACGAACGGCCTCACGCTCGGGGCGTCGGGCTACACCGGCGACGCGTGGCAGGAGGCGAACCCGGCGGGCGTCCACCTGAGCGCGCGCGTGACGCTGGCCGACGCGCACGTGCGCTGGCAGTGGCGCGGGCTCGAGCTCCGCGGCCTCGCCGTGAACGGCCGGCTCGCGGACGCGGGCGTGCTCTCGGACGCGCTGGCACTCACCGGCGCCGAGCGGCTCGGCGAGCGCTTCTTCGGAGGGTACGCCGAGGCGGCCTACGACGTGGCGCCGCGCGCGTGGCCCGGCACCGAGTGGTCGTTCACACCCTACGCGCGCGCCGAAACGCTCGACACGCAGGACGGCGTGCCGGGCGGCGTCGACACGGACGCGAGCGAGCACACGGTGTTCACGTTCGGGGTCGCGGTGAAGCCGCACCCGAACGTGGTCGTGAAGGCCGACCGCGAGCAGCGAAGCCGCGGCGCGGGGCTCGAGACCGGCCAGTGGAACGTGGCGCTCGGGTGGCTCTTCTGAGCCGCGGCGCGCGCGTCATCATGCTGCTCGGATCGCTGCTCGCCGGCGCGACCGGCGCGCGGGCCGCGACGCTCCAGACGCTCGACGGGGCGCTCGCGCAGGCCTTCCCCGGCGCGCGCATCGAGCCGCGCACGCTGGCGCTCTCGCCCGCCGAGGTGAAGGCCGTCGAGGCGCGGGCGCACGCGCGCTGCCCAGCGCGGCTCGTCACCGCCTACGTGGCGTGGCACGGCGACACGCTCGCCGGCGCCGCCTACACCGACCGCCGCGTGGTGCGGACGCGCGAGGCCGTGCTGCTCGTCGCGGTCGCGGCGGACTCGAGCGTCGCCCGCATCGAGGTGCTGTCGTTCTTCGAGCCGCCCGATTACCGGCCGCCGCCGCGCTGGCTGACATTGTTCGCGCACCGGCGCGAGGACGCGCGCCTGGCCCCCGGCGACGCGCTCCCGCCGCTCGCGGGCGCCTCGCTCACCTCCCGGGCGGTGGCCGAGAGCGCGAGGCTGGTACTCGCGTGGCACGAGCTCCTGCTCGCACCGCTCCTCGCCCGCGCGACCCACGCGGGAGCTGCGCGATGAAGTATCTCCAGCAGGGCGGCTTCCAGAACAATCCGCACATGCGCCTCACGCTCGGGTTGGCGCTCGTGCTGCTCGCGGCGTTCTGGGTGAGCAACGCGGCGCTCTACTTCGCGCACATGAACCTCGACCCGGCGAGCGTCGTGGCGTACTACCGCGGCGACGAGGCGCGCTTCATGGCGCCGCGCTCCGCCGAGAGCCTGCTCGAGGTGACGCACATGCACCTGCCGATGTTCGCGCTCGTGCTGCTGCTGCTCACGCACCTGCTCGTGTTCGCACCGATGCACGACGCCCGCAAGACCGTGATGATCGTGACCGCGTTCGGCTCGGCGCTGCTCATGGAGGCCGCGGGCTGGCTCACGCGGTTCGTGCACCCCGGCTTCGCGTGGCTCAAGGTGGCGGCGTTCCTGGTCTTCCAGCTCGTGCTCGGCGGGCTCATCGTGGGCCTCGGCCTGTTCGTCGCGCGCGGCCAGCGGAAGCGGCGCCGCGGGCACGGGCACCCGCCGGGGCACCCCCCGCAAGCCGGTCCCGGTCCTGGTCCGGGCTCGTGAAGCGGGCGCTACGACTCGTACTGCCCCGGGTAGAGGAGCGCCAGGAGTGCCGAGAGCAAGGGGTCGGTGAGCAGGGAGCCGAATCGGTACGCGAGCAGCATGCCGGCAAAGCCCATCATGGGAAGCGCCACGAGGTCGCGCCAGCGGTCGGCGAGCGGGCGCGGCAGCAGCAGCGAGAGCACCGAGGCGCCGTCGAGCGGCGGCAGCGGCACGAGGTTGAACGCGGCGAGCAGCACGTTCAATACGCACACGATGGAGAGGCCCTTCGCCGCGAACGCCACCAGGGCCGAGGCCGCGAACGCCTTCGCGGGCACCACGAGGCAGTCGAGGTTCGCCGCGGGCGGGGGCCGGAACCGGCCCGTCGCGAGTCCCGCGCCGATGCACGCGAGCGCGACCGCGGCGATCACCAGGTTAGCCGCCGGTCCGGCCGCGGCCATCCACGCCGCGCGGCGCGGGTAGCGCTCGGCCCACGCGCGCCCGTAGGGCGCACTCGCCCAGCCCATCGCCCAGCCGCGCGTGACCGCGGTGAGGAGCGGCACCACGAGCAGGCCGACGGGCGAGCGCTTGAGGTGCGGGAGAGGCGAGAGCGTGAGGAGCCCGGCGTCCGCCGCGGTCGTGTCGCCGCCCAGCTTCGCGGCCCAGGCGTGCGCCGCCTCGTGAAAGCAGGTGGAGCACACGAACGCCGGGTACCAGAACACCAGCGCCTCGACGACCGCGGAGCTCACCGGGCTCGCCATGTCGGGATCCCTCGCCAGGTGCGTGACCGGACACCGCCGCGCGGGTGTCGCGAGGGCAGGCTATGCATGCGGTCGCCGGGCGGCAAGCGGCGCGCGGCGGGCGGCGCGCGGCGGGCGGC
>DATDEX010000255.1:0-16622 GCA_036522895.1 Candidatus Eiseniibacteriota bacterium
GGCGCTGCTCCCGGCCTATCTGCGCGCCGCGAGCCTCGCCGGCCCGGGGGCCGGGCCCCGCGAGGAGACCGTGCCGTTCACGCGCGTCCGCCGCGTGATCGCCGAGAACATGGTGAAGGCCAAGCACACGGCGGCGCACACCCACTGCTTCGACGAGTGCGACATGGGGGCGATCGTCGCGCTCCGGAAGGAGTGGGCGCCGAAGCTCGAGGCGCAGGGCATCAAGCTCACGTTCATGCCGTTCTTCATCAAGGCCGCGGTGTTCGCGCTCAAGGAGTACCCGTGGGTGAACGGCTCCGTGTCGCCCCAGGGCGACGCCATGATCGTCAAGCACTACTACAACATCGGCATGGCGGTCGGCCGGGACGAGAAGGGCTTGATCGTGCCGAACTTGAAAGATTGCGACCGGAAGAACCTGGTGCAGCTCGCGCACGAGGTGAACGACCTGGCCGCGCGCGCGCGCAACGACCGGCTCGGCCCCGACGACATCCAGGGCGGCACGTTCTCGATCACGAACGCCGGCGTGTTCGGCGCCATCAACTCCGCGCCGGTCATCAACGTGCCGGAGGTGGCGATCCTGGGCGTGCACAAGATCATGGAGCGCCCGGTGGTCAGGAACGGGCAGATCGTGATCGGCCACATGATGAACGCCTCGATCGGCTTCGACCATCGCGTCGTGGACGGCGAGCTGGCGGTCAAGTTCCTGCGCCGCGTCTGCGAGCTGCTCGAGCGGCCGGAGCTGCTCTGGTTCCAAACCTGATCCGATTCCGCGCGGCGCGCTCCGGGCGCGACGGGCGGAACGAGCTCCCGAGGTGATGCGTGAACACGCTCAACGTCTGCGCGCTGGGGCCGACCCGCTACCGCGAGGGCCTGGCGCTCATGGACGGGCTCGTGGCCGCACGGGCCGCGGGGGAGACGGGTGACTGGCTCCTCTACCCGGAGCACGAGCCGGTGCTCACCGTGGGCCGCAACCCGAGCGAGGGGAACGTGCTCGCAGACCCCGCGTCGCTGGCCCGCGCCGGGGTCGAGGTGGTGGAGGTGCCCCGGGGGGGCGACGTGACCTGGCACGGCCCGGGACAGCTCGTGGGCTACCCGGTCGTGGCGCTGGACCGGGTCGGGCGCGACCTGCACCGCTGGCTCCGCACGCTCGAGGACGCGTTGATCGCCGCGCTCGCGCGCTTCGAGCTGCGCGCCGCGCGCAACCCGGGCCGCACCGGCGTGTGGCTTTCCGAAACCGAGAAGATCGCCTCGATCGGCGTCGCGGTGCGGCGCTGGGTGGGATACCATGGGTTCGCTCTCAACGTCGCCAACTCGCTCGAGCATTTCTCGCTCATCCACCCGTGCGGTTTTCACGACGTCCGCATGACGTCGATGGCCGAGCAGCTCGGGGCGCGGGCGCCGTCGTTGGCGCGCGTGCGCCAGGTGGTGACCGCGGAACTGGTTGCCCGGCTGGGATTTGAGGGCTTCGTCGAGGCCGCTCCCGACGCCGTCTGGGCACTCGCGGGGATCGCGAGGCCCGCCGATACATCCAAGCAGGAAGGCGTGGGCAGGGGCCCGCGCCGCACGGGACGCTCGGAAGGAGTGCAAGCATGGTGACGTTGACGGAAACCGCGAGCCGCAAGTTGAGCGAGCTGCTCGCACAGCAGGCCTCGCCGGTGGCCGGCCTGCGCCTGTCGGTGCAGCAGGGCGGCTGTTCCGGCTACCAGTACGGCATGTCGTTCGCCGAATCCGAGCAGCCCGGCGACTGGGTGGGCGAGTTCGGCGGCGTGAAGGTGTTCGTCGACCCGGAGAGCGCACCCGTGCTCCAGGGGGTCGAGGTGGACTGGATCGAGACGCTGCAGACCACCGGGTTCGCGATCCGCAACCCCAATGCGGCGCGTTCCTGCGGCTGCGGCAAGTCCTTCGAGACGCACTGATCCCTCGGGAGGCGCACGTGCGCATCGAGCTCTTCACGGTGGAGGAGGCCAACCGGCTCGCGGTGGAGATCCGCCCGCGACTGGAGCGGTTGGTCATGAAGAAGCGCGAGTTCGGCCGGCTCGAGCAGCGGATGCACATCCTGCTCGTCGCCACCGCGGGCGCGGCGCCCGAGAACCCGGACACGCTCGAGCTGCGCTCGCTCGAGGAGAAGCGCCGCCGCCTGGGCGAGTCGATCGGCAAGGGAGTGCAGGAGCTGCACGGCAAGGGCGTGATGGTGAAGGACCTCGATCGCGGCCTGGTGGACTTCTACACGCTCATGGGGGACCGGCTCGTGTTCCTGTGCTGGCAGGTGTCGGAACCCGAGGTCTCGCACTGGCACTCGCTCGAGGACGGCTTCGCCGGGCGCCAGCAGATCAAGGAAGCCGGGCTGGAGTGACATGACGCTGGTGGCCGGGCCCCGCATGACCGGGCCGAGACCGTTCGCCGACTACGTCGGGCTCGACGCGGACACGATCCGCGACCGCACGTGGGCGGCCAAGCGCCGCCTGGGGACGAGCTGCGTCATCCTCGGGCATCACTACCAGCGCGAGAGCATCATCGAGTTCGCCGACTTCCGCGGCGACTCCTACAAGCTGTCGCAACTGGCCGCCGAGCAGCGCGAGGCGATTTACATCGTCTTCTGCGGCGTGCACTTCATGGCGGAATCGGCCGACGTTCTGGCGCGTCCGCACCAGACCGTCGTGCTGCCCGACCTGAAGGCCGGCTGCTCGATGGCGGACATGGCGACGCTCGATGACGTCGAGGACGCCTGGGACCAGTTGCTCGCCGAGCACGGCGACACGTTCACACCGATCACCTACATGAACTCGAGCGCCGCGATCAAGGCGTTCTGTGGCGCGCGCGGCGGCGTGGTGTGCACGTCGAGCAACGCGCGCGAGGCGCTGGCGTGGGCCTGGGCGCGCAAGCCCCGCGTGCTCTTCCTCCCCGATCAGCACCTGGGCCGCAACACCGCGTACCGCATGGGCGTTCCGCTCGAGCACATGGCCGAGTGGATCTGGCGCGCGCCGAAGCCGCGGGTCGTGAACGCTCCGGCGTTCGAGCCCGACACGCGGCTCGTGCTGTGGCGCGGCTTCTGCTCCGTCCACACGAAGTTCACCCGGGCGCTCGTGGACGAAGTGCGGGCGGAGGATCCCGCCGTGAGAGTCCTCGTCCACCCCGAGTGTCCGTTCGAGGTCGTTCAGGCAGCCGATCTCGTGGGGTCCACCGAGTTCATCATCGAGCAGGTGCGAAGCGCGCCGCCCGGTGCGAGCTGGGCCATCGGCACCGAGATCCACCTCGTGCACCGGCTCGCGGTCGAGCACCCCGGGCAGCGCATCCGCTCGCTGCAGAAGAACGTCTGCCCGTGCGCCACGATGAACCGCATCGACCCCGCGCACCTCGTGTGGGCGCTCGAGAACCTGGTCGAGGGACAGGTCGTGAATCCCGTCCGCGTCGCCCCAGGCGTGAAGCGCGACGCACGGCTCGCGCTCGACCGCATGCTGGCGCTCGGTACGGCCGCGCCGGACGGCGCGGCGACGGTAAAGGACTGAGCGTGAACGATCCCGACCAACTGGTGAGCATCGGCGAGCCCGGGCTCCCGGGCAGCGCCCCGACCACTCCGCCAGAGATCGGCGTCTACGGCGCCCCGCGGCCCGCCGTGCCCGAGCGCGTGCCGCTCACCCCCCGCACGAAGGGCTGCGCCTCGGGCGCGGGCAGCGTGGGGAGCGTCGAGCCGGGCGAGTTCCGGCGCCTGCCGCCGTGGCTCAAGATCCAGCTGCCGGGGAGCGGCGACTACGCCGAGACCCGGGCGCTCCTGCGCGAGAAGAAGATGGTCACCGTGTGCGAGGAGGCGCGCTGCCCGAACCTCGGCCACTGCTGGGCGCGCGGCACCGCCACGATCATGATCCTGGGCGAGCTCTGCACGCGCCGGTGCGGGTTCTGCGCGGTGGCGCCGGGGAAGCCGAACGGCTGGGTGGACTGGGACGAGCCGCGCCGCGTGGGCGAGACCGTGGCCGCCATGAACCTGCGCCACACCGTGATCACATCGGTCGCGCGCGACGACTTGAAGGACGGCGGCAGCACGGTGTTCGCGCAGGTGATCCACGAGATCCGGCAGCGCTCGCGCACGGTGATCGAGGTGCTGATTCCGGACTTCCGGGGACGGATGGAAGACCTGCAGCGCGTGATCGCCGCGGCCCCCGACGTGATCAACCACAACATCGAGACCGTGGCGCGGCTCCACCCGGTCGTGCGGCCGAGTGCTCGCTACGAGCGCTCGCTCGAGCTCCTCGGCCGGGTGAAGCTGGCGGGCACGGGGATCAAGGCGAAGAGCGGCATCATGGTGGGACTGGGCGAGACGAACGCGGAGATGAGCCGCACGCTCGAGGACCTGCGCGCGCACGGCTGCGACCTGCTCACGATCGGCCAGTACCTGCGGCCCTCGAAGCTCCACCTGCCCGTGGTGGAGTACGTGCACCCGGACCAGTTCGCACGCTGGAAGGACGAGGCGCTCTCGCTCGGCTTCGAGAGCGTGGCGAGCGGTCCGCTCGTGCGCTCGAGCTACCACGCCGATCTGCTCGCGGGTACGGTCAAGCCCGGCGAGGTCAGCAAGGCAGGGTAGCGCTCGCCCGGCCGGCGCCGGCGCGGCGGGCCGCGTGGTCGCGCTCCGACGCGGTCCGATGCGGTTCGACGCGGTCTGACGAGCTACGACGCGCCCGACCAATTCCCCCGCCGGCACGACCGCCCCGGCAGTATCCTCCGAGCCTGCGGGTTCCCCGCAGGTCCCCTTCACCCCGGAGGTCCACCATGCGTCTTGCTTCCCAGATCCTCCGTTCCGCGCTGCTCGCCACCACGCTGGCCCTGATCTCGGCATCGTCCTCCCGGGGCGCCGTACCCAGCCCGGCGACCTCGACGCACGACCCCTGCTTCGTGGTCTGCCCGCTCAGCGATCTCAGCTACCACGTCACGGTGCGTGACGCCGCCAACATTCCGGTCGCGGGCTCGACGGTGGTGCTCGATTACTCGCAGTGCGGCTTCGTCCACTGCCAGAATCCCGGCCTGGGCGTCACCGCGAACAACGCGTTGAAGACGATGACCACGACCAGCAACGCCGCCGGCGTGGCCACGTTCCCGCTGGCGATGGGCGGCTGCTGTCCCGCGGTCAAGATCTTCGCCGACGGCGTCCTGCTCGCGACGGTGTCGATGGCGTCGCCGGATCAGGATGCCAGCCTGGTGGTGAACGGCACCGACACCGCGATCCTGACCGGGCTGGTGAGCGGCCCCTACAACGTCTGCGGCGACCTCGACTGCAACGGCAGTCTCGGCGCGAACGACCTCGGCATTCTGCAGGCGCACAACGGCCACACCTGCGACGGCGTGGTGCCGACCCAGTCCCGGAGCTGGGGCAGGCTCAAGACGTTCTACCGGTAGATCGAGGCCCGGCGCGCGGCCGGTATCCGGCCGCCGCGCATGCGCAACGGCCGGCCCGGGGGTCCCGGGCCGGCCGTTTCACGCTCCCGCTTCGATCACGGCGTGTCGTCGGTGTCCAGCCACGCCTTCCAGGCCTGCTCGTTGAAGTCGCGGCCGAGGAACTCCTTCACCATCTGGGCCGCGGGCTTCGAGCCCCCCGCCGCGAGCACCGTCTCGCGATAGCGCTTCGCCGCGCCGGGGGCGAGCAGGTGGTCCTTGTCGAACTTGGAGAACATGTCCTTCGCGATCACGAGCGACCACATGTAGGTGTAGTAGACCGCCGAATAGCCGTCGAGATGGCCGAACGCGCACTGGAAGTGCGTGCCGTCCACGAACGGGAACGGCTGGTACCGCTTCACCAGGTCGGCGAACATCTGGTCCGTCGACGTGCCGGCCGGGTCCCGGTCGTAGCACGCGAGCGACATCCCGGCGTAGACCATCTGGCGGCGCACCAGCAGGCCCTTGCCGAAGTCGTTCGCGCGGTTCATGCGCTGCACCAGCTCGGCGGGGATCACCTGGCCGGTCTTGGGGTCCTTCGCGAACGCGGCCAGCACCTCGGGGCTCCGCATCCACTCCTCGAGCATTTGCGAAGGCGCCTCGACGAAATCGTGCTCGGTGCGGATGCCGCCCGTGCCGACCCAGCGGTGGTGGCCGGCGAACATGTTGTGCAGCAGGTGGCCGAACTCGTGGAAGAACGTGTTCACGTCGTTGTATTCGCAGAGGCCCGCGTCCCCCGGCTCGCCGCCGGGCAGGTTGCAGACGAGCGCGGCCTCGGGGATCTGCCGGCCCTCGAGCCCCGTGCGGATGTCGAACTGCGCGGCGTGGCTGTACTTGTTGTCGCGCGGGTGCATGTCGAGGTAGAAGCGGCCGGCGAGCTTGCCGCCGTCCCACATCTCCCAGCATTCGACCGACGGATGCCACACGGGAGCGTTCGGCACGCGCTTGAATTGCACGTCGAACAGCTTGGCCGCGATGTCCAGCACGCCCTGCTTGACCTGCTCGTAGGGCAGGTAGGCGCGCAGGTCCTGCGAGTCGAACGAGTAATCGCTCTTTCGCACCTGCTCGGAGTAGTAGGGGAACTCCCAGAAGTTCACCACGGTCGCCCCCGGGACGTCCTTCTGCTTGCGGGCGAGCAACTGGGCGTACTCGCGCACCTGGCGCTCGCCCGAGGCGGCGACGCAGCGATCGATGAACGCCCGCGCGGTGGCGGAGTTGCCCGCCATCTTGTCGGCCATGACGCAGTCGGCGTAGTTCGTGAACCCGAGCGCCAGCGCCAGCTCGTGCCGTTTCTGACGCATCCGGTCCAGGACCTCGATGTTCTTCGGGTAGGCGCGGTCCTGGTAGGCCATGTACATGCGGCGCCGCAGATCGTCGCTCTTCGCGTACGTCGAGACGGGTCCGTAGTCCGGGTACTCCACAGTGAGCGTGATGCGGCCGTCCGCGCCGGGCTTGTGGCGGTCGATGAAGTCCTGGGGGAGGCCGTCGAGCTCCGCGGGCGTGCAGCTCACGGTGGACTTGTCCTCGCGGATGTTCCGGCCGAACTCCTGGCTCACGAGCACCAGCTCCTCCTGGAGCTTCTTGATCTTGTCGCGCGTCGCCTCGTCCTTGTCGACGCCGCTCAGGCGGAATTCGCGCAGCGTCTTCTCGACGTAATACCTGGTCTCGGCGTCCGCGCCGGCGAGGTCCATGCTCGAGAGCGCGTCGTACACGGTGCGATTGAGCGAGAGATCGGTGCCGAACTTGGAGAGCTCCTGGTCCAGTCCCTCCGCGGTGGCGCGCGTTGCCGAATCCGGGCTCACCTCCTCCATGAGTCCGCACTGCGAGCCGGCCATGTCGAGCTGGCGGGAGATCTCGTCGTAGGGGCCGAGCGTGTTGGCGATCGTGTGCTTGCCCTTGACCGCGAGCAGGCGGTCCATCGCGGCCTTCGCGAGCGCGAGTCGCTTTTCGTTCCGCGCCTTGAACTGCTCGGCGTTAGGGCGTCCGGTCCAGAACGGGGCGTTGTCGGTGGACGGCGCCGCGGGCGCGAGCGCCCCCTTGGGACTCGCGGGCGGCGCGAGCAGGGCGAGCAGGGCGAGCGAACCGAAACTGGCGGCGAGCCGCGCGATCGGCGGCGGGCGGAAGCGCATCGTGAGGTCTCCTCGGGGTGGGGAGTTGCGCCCGGGCGCGGTCACGGGCGCGCCCGGGCCGGCGATGGAGCAGGCGGTCGCGAGGCTAGCCTCAGCGGGGCCCGTTCCACAACGATCGCGCCCCCGGCGCGGGCGGGCGCGCCCCAAGCGCGGTCGGCGAGGTGCCCGCCCGCGAGATCGGCCCGCGCTCGCCCCGGGTCAGGCCTTCTGCGGCCGCGAGGGTCGCATCTCGACCCGGCTGTGCATGGCGCGGGGGTTCGTCCGGAGCAGGTCCACCACCATCTCGCCCACGTCCTCGGGCTGGAGCGCCCAGCCCGCCTTCGCGGTCGAGCCGCGGCCGAACTCGGTCGCGACGCTTCCCGGCATCAGGTAGGTGACGCGGATGCCGTCCTCGCGCACCTCCTGGAACAGCGCCTCGCTGAAGCCGTTCACCGCGTGCTTGCTCGCGCAGTAGGCGGCGGCTCCGGGGAACGCGTTCCGGCCCGCGAGGGACGACACGTTGAAGACGTAGCCGCCGCCCCGCTGCTTCATGCGCGGGATCGCCTCGCGCGTGCAGTAGAAGAGCCCGTTCAAGTTGGTCTCGATCACCGCATGCCAGTCGGCGAGGCTCATCTCGGAGACCCGGGCAAAGATGCCGACGCCGGCGTTGTTGACGAGCACGTCGACGCCGCCCAGGTCGCCGTCGACCGCCGCGAACAGCGCCGCGACCTGTTCCGGCCGGCGCACGTCGCAGCCGTACCCGCGCGCCCCGCCACCGATCTCGGCCGCGGCGGTGCGGGCGGCGTCGGCGTCGCGCGCGCTCAACGCCACGACCATTCCCGCGCGGGTCATGGCCTCGGCGATGCCACGGCCGATCCCGCGATTGCCGCCGGTCACGACGGCGAGCTTGCCCTGCAGCGACGTCATCAGAGCCTCCTCGTGATCACACGCCCGCCAGGTCGCGCGGCCCGACGCGGCGGAGCAGACGAGCGGCGTCCGATCCCTCGCGCGCGAGCTCCACGAACGTGCCCGGCGAGAAGCCGGGATCCTCGCCCGTCAGCTCGAGGACGATCCGGCCCACGAGCGGCATGTGCCCCACGACGAGCACCGGCGAGGCGATCGGCGCCGCCGCGTCGATCGCCTCGAGCGCGTCGATCGAGTCCGCCTCGGGGACGAGCGCTTCGAGCGCGACCACGGGCGCGATGCAGCCGAGCGCCCCCGCCAGCACCGCGGCCGATTCCCGCGCGCGGCGATACGGGCTCGTGAGGATCGCGGCGGGCATCCAGCCCTCGGCCGCGAGCATCGCCCCCAGCCGCCGGAGCAGCGCGGCGCCCTCCGGCAGCAGCGCGGCGTCGGCGCCCGAGCCGTCGGAGACCCCATGCCGCAGGAGCGCGAGAACGCGAATCATGCGCGGCATTAACGCCCGGGCGATGCGTGGGGTCAAGCGCGCCCGGCGCGGATCACGCCCGCGCGACGACCCCGGGGCACGGGCGGGGCCGGAGTCCCGGTCCCGCCCGCGCCGGACCGCGCGACTACATCCCGCTTGCCGCCGGGGGAGCCGTCTTGGCGTCCAGGTCGAACGTGATCATGAAGCCGTTGGAGCCCTTGAACTCGAACGGCTTGTCACCCGTCCGCAGCGCCTCGACCGTGTTCGGCATGATGATGAAGCCGTCGTTCTTCGAAGCGCCCCAGTAGGGAAGGTTGTGGATCACGACCGGCCCGCCCCCCATGCCCTTGAACATCTTGAGCGCGACCTCGGCCGACTTTCCGCCGTCGAGCGTGGCGTTCGCCTCGGCCTTGGTGGCGTTCCAGGCGATGTCGCCCTCGGCGGTGGTGAGCGAGTTCCAGTGGACCGGGAACAGGTGCCCCGCGATCTTGCCGATCGCTTCGCGCTGGTCCTTCGTCGTCGCGCGGTCGAACGTCACGACCGCCCAGTCCATCCCCTTCGTGAAGTCGCCGCCCAGGTCGCCGTAAATCCAGAACTTCGCGCCGTCGAGTTTCGTAGCGCCGAAGTAGCCGTGGTTCACCTTGTAGGCGTTGTTGAAGCGGCAGAAGTGCTCCATCCCGTGGCCCTCGTGGCCTTCCTGGCCGCCCGCGGGGGAGGTATTGAAGTAGCACTGGCAGAAGACCGGGCACGAGCAGGCCTCGATCGCGGTCGCGTTCATGCTCCATTCTGGCTTGGCGCCGGCGGTCCCGCCCGTTTTCGCGCCGATCAACAGCGCGACTGCGATCAGCAATCCGGCCATGAGGGTGACGGCTCGCATAGGCTCCTCCTTGCGTGATCGAGATTCCGCGCGACGAGGGGTTCGCCGCGCCCGGAGCGGGATGCTACGTCCCCCGCCGCGCCCCGGTCCACGCCAATCCCGCGCGAACCGCGCCCGGGTCGCGTGCCGGAGGGAACGCCGCCGGGCGTCCGGGGTGGCGCCCTGCCCCGCGGCTCGCGGCACGACGATTTGCGCTGGCTGCGCGGCGCCGATAGCATTCAGGCCCGTTTTCGCGGCCGCCCCGCCACCCTTTGCCGCAGCCGGGCGGCCCCTAGGAGCGCCCTCCCGCCATGAGCCTCTATCTCGAGTCCCTCCGTGACCGCGTCCTCTTCTTCGACGGCGCCATGGGCACGCAGGTGCAGGCCCGCGAGCTCTCCGCGGAGGACTACGGCGGCAAGCGTTGGGACGGCTGTATCGATTACCTGTCGCTCACGCGGCCGGACGTGGTCGAGGCCATCCACACGAGCTATTTCGAGGCCGGGGCCGACGTCGTGGAGACGAACTCGTTCCAGGCTTCGCGCACGCGGCTCGAGGAGTGGGGACTCGGCGAGCGCACGGTCGAGCTGAACCGCGCCGCGGGGGCCACCGCGCGCCGGGTCGCCGACCGCTTCGCCGCCGCGGACGGCCGGCCCCGCTTCGTCGCGGGCTCCATGGGACCGTCGGGCTTCCTGCCCTCGTCCGAGGACCCCGAGCTGGGCCGGCTCTCGCAGTCCGATCTCCGGCTCTCGTTCCGCGACCAGGCGCAGGGCCTGCTCGAGGGCGGCGTCGACCTCCTGATCCTCGAGACCTGCCAGGACATGCTCGAGATGAAGGCGCAGGTCCTGGCCGCCCGCGAGGCCATGGGGCTCACCGGGCGGCGCACCCCGATCCAGTGCTCGATCACGCTCGATCCCACCGGGCGCATGCTGCTCGGCACCGACTACCGCGGCGCGCTCGCCACGCTCGAGGCGCTCCACGTGGACGTCATCGGGCTCAACTGCTCGACGGGTCCCGACCTGATGCGCGACGCGATCCGCTACCTGTGCGAGAACGCCAGCACGCCGGTACACTGCATTCCGAACGCCGGGCTGCCGATCAACGACGGAGGCCGCACGCTGTATCCCATGCGGCCGGCGCCGTTCGCGGAGACGCTGCGCGAGTTCGTGCTCGACTTCGGCGTGAACGCGGTGGGCGGCTGCTGCGGGACCACGCCCGACCACATCCGGAGCCTCGTAGCGGCGGTGGGCCCCGGCACGCGCCCGCGCCCGCGGCCGGGGCGGAGCCGCTGGTTCGTCTCGAGCGGCATGACCGCGGTGGCGCTCGAGCAGGAGCCGCGGCCGCTCCTGATCGGCGAGCGGCTGAACACCCAGGGCTCGCGCCGGGTGAAGCGGCTCGCGCTCGAGGGCGCGCTCGACGACATGGTGCCGATCGCGCGCGAGCAGGTCGAGGGCGGCGCGCACGTGCTCGACGTGTGCCTCGCGCTCACCGAGCGCACGGACGAGGCCGCGCAGATGGGCGCGCTCGTGAAAAAGCTGTCGCTGTCGGTCGAGGCGCCGCTGTGCATCGACTCCACCGAGGCGCCGGTGCTGGACGCGGCGCTCCAGGCGTGCCCGGGGGCGGCGATCGTCAACTCGATCAACCTCGAGAACGGCCGCGAGCGGATCGAGGCGGTCATGCCGCTCGTGGTCCGGCACGGCGCGGCGGTGATCGCGCTCACGATCGACGAGCAGGGCATGGCGAAGACCGCTGAGCGGAAGCTCGAGGTGGCGCGGCGGATCCACGACATCGTGACGCGCGAGTACGGCCTGCCGGCGGAGCGGCTGATCTTCGACGATCTCACGTTCACGCTGGCCACGGGCGACGAGGAGTTCGCGCGCTCGGGGGTCGAGACGCTCGAGGGCATCCGGCTCATCAAGCGCGAGCTGCCCGGTGTGCTCACCTCGCTCGGCGTCTCGAACGTGTCGTTCGGGCTCGGCCGCGAGGCCCGCGCCGTCCTGAACAGCGTGTTCCTCTACCACGGGGTGCAGGCCGGGCTCGACATGGCGATCGTGAACCCCGCCGACGTGATCCCGTACGCCGATCTCTCGGCCGACGACCGCCGCCTGGCCGAAGACCTCGTGTTCGCGCGCGCGCCGCAGGCGCTCGCCGCGTTCATCGAGCACTTCGAGGGCCGCGCGCCGGACGCCCGCGCCCGCGAGGACGAGGCGGCGGAGGCCGCGATGAGCGTGGAGCAGCGCATCCACTTCCAGATCCTGCATCGGCGCGCCGCCGGCATCGAGGCGCTCGTGGACGAGGCGGTGCGCCGGCAGGACCCGGTCACCGTGCTCAACGCGGTGCTGCTCCCGGCGATGAAGGAGGTGGGGGACAAGTTCGGCGCGGGCGAGCTGATCCTGCCGTTCGTGCTCCAGAGCGCCGAGGTCATGAAGAAGGCGGTCGCCCAGCTCGAGCGGTACCTCGAGAAGAACGCCGACGTGTCGAAGGGGCGCGTCGTGCTCGCGACCGTGTTCGGGGACGTCCACGACATCGGCAAGAACCTCGTGAAGACGATCCTCTCGAACAACGGCTACACGGTGTTCGATCTCGGCAAGCAGGTGCCCGTGCAGGCGATCGTGGACAAGGCCCGCGAGCTGGACGCCACGGCGGTCGGACTCTCGGCACTGCTCGTCTCGACGAGCCGGCAGATGCCCACGTGCGTCACCGAGCTCCACCGGCTCGGCATGCGCGTGCCGGTCCTGATCGGCGGCGCCGCGATCAACCGCAACTTCGGCCGCCGCGTGGCGCTCGTGGACGGCGAGGTGTTCTACGAGCCCGGCGTGTTCTACTGCAAGGACGCGTTCGAGGGGCTCGACACCATGAACGCGCTGGTCGACGCCGGCGCGCGCACCGAGCTCGTGGCGCGGGTGAAGCGCGAGGCGTTCGAGTTCAAGAGCAAGAGCGCCGAGCACGACGCGCGCGCCGCGGCGGCCAGCGCGCAGCAGCAGGACTTCAAGGTCAGCGTGTCGCGCGACGTCGCCGTGCCGGCGCCGCCGTTCTGGGGCCCGCGGGTCACGCCGACCTCCGCGATCCCGTTCGACGGCATGTACGCCGGCATGGACCTGAAGACGCTCTATCGCCTGCACTGGGGCGCCCGCGGCGACGCGGCGCAGGTGGAGAAGCTCATCCGCGACGACTTCGAGCCGCGCCGGCTCAAGCTCGAGCGCGAGGGGCGCGAGAAGGGCTGGCTGCGGCCGATCGCCGTCTACGGCTACTTCCCGTGCCAGTCCGAGGGGCAGGACCTGGTGGTGTTCGAGCCGGGTGCGTTCGTGCCCGGCTCGCTCACGCCGCGCGGCAAGCTCGAGGAGGTGGCGCGCTTCACGTTCCCGCGCCAGGCCGACCGCGAGGGGCTATGCCTTTCGGACTACTTCCAGCCCGCCGCCTCGTCGCGATTCGACGTCGTGGCGTTCCAGCTCGTGTCGGTCGGCGCGGGCGCCGACGACCTGGGCGCGGCGCTCGACAAGCGCGGCGAGTACTCGGAGTCGCTGTTCGTGCACGGGCTCGCCATGGCGGCCACGGAGGGACTCGCGGAGTGGCACCACCAGCGCATCCGCCGCGAGCTCGGGCTCGACGAGCAGCGCGGCAAGCGCTACTCGTTCGGCTACAGCGCCTGTCCCGAGCTCGCCGACCAGGCCAAGCTCTTCGCGCTCCTCCACCCCCGCGAAGCCATCGGGGTGAGCCTCACGAGCGCGTTCCAGCTCGTGCCCGAGGCGAGCACGAGCGCGCTGGTCGTGCATCACCCGCAGGCGAGCTACTACCTCGTGCGCGAATAGCGGCGGGCGCGTGCCGGCCGCGCGGCCCGCGCGCGGGTCAGCGGCCCACGTCCCAGCGAAGGAGTCTCAGGTTCGAGTGGCCCGCGTCGTGCTGCGTCCACACGACGTAGGCCGTGCGACCGGCGCGCGCGATGGCAATGTTCGGGTACGAGGCCCCCCGCGTGCCGGGCACCACGAAGCGCTCCACCACGCGCCGCCCCGACGGCTCGACACGCGCGAGCGTCAGCTGGTTCGCGCCGGTCGAATCGGCGTCGCAGGCCAGCAGCGTGCCGCTCATTCCCGCCTCGGCGATCCCGACGTGCACGGCCTGGAGCCTGTCCGAGCGGAGCACGAGCACCGGGGTGCGCGTGGAGTCCACGAGCTCGGGCATGGACTCCTGGAACCACACGCCCGCGCGATCCGGGGCACCGGTGTACCAGGCGAGCCGCAGCGTGGCGTCGCGCGACACCGCGATCGCCGGCCCCGCCGCCGGGTTCTCGGCGGTCTTCCAGAGGTCCTGCGCGATGCGGATCGGCGGGCCGCCGGTGCGACCGATCACCACGTCGCGCACCTCGCCCGCGTAGCGCTTGCGGAACGTCGCGTACAGCGCACCCGCCGGATCCACCGCGAGGCTCACCCGGGAGTTCGGGCAGGCGTGCGACCAGTGCGCGGCGTTCGGGCCCCAGTGCGCGCCGAAGTCCTCCGAGCGTGCGAACCAGATGGCGGGGTCCCCGCCCTCCGAGCCATCGGGGCTGAGGCTGTCGGCACCCGGCCGGCTGTCGACCCACGCGGCGAACAGCGTTCCGCCGGGCCGGAGCGCGAGATCGTGGAACGACTGGCTGCCCGCGCCCCCGCTGGTGTCGTCGTTCACCGTCACGGGCGCGCTCCAGCGGGCACCGCCGTCGAGCGATTGCGCGAAGCACAGGTCGCTCGTCCGCGGCGCGCCCGCCGCCGAGGCCGCCCAGACCGACCACGCGATCCCGACGCGGCCGTCCTCGTCGCTCACCATGCGCGGCGAGGATTCCGGCTCGAGTCGCAGCGCCGCCGCCGCCCCGCTCACCGCGACCGGTTTCGACCACGTCGCGCCCCGATCCGCCGAGCGCGAGAACCACACGCGCCAGCCGGAGCTGTCGCCGGCGATCCAGCACAGCAACACCTCGTGCTTCTCGGGCTCGCAGATGACGTCCGGGCCGAGCGCCTCGGCCGCATCCGCCTGCGGCGGCATGAGCGAGCCGACGACGGACGGCCTCGACGCGCAGCCCGAGAGCGGGGCCTGGAGCACGGCCCACGCGAGCACGGCGGCGAGCGCGGCGACGCGGCCGGGCGACCCGGGGCTCCTCGCCGGCACGGGCTTCGCGGTGGGGATCGCGACGTCCATCACTGCTTCCATGGCTCTCCGGGCTCGTGGCGGCGTCAGGACGGCGCCGTGACCGGCGCGCAAGCCCGGAGCATACTCCTCCTCGCGTACCCGGGCGATGGACGCGGGCGACGGCCCGCGCGTCCCCGCCATCCTCGCAGCGAAGGAGTCCCCATGACCATCGCGCGCTACCACGACGGACAGCGCCGGATGCAGGACGCATTCGACTCCCGCCGCATCGCCGACCGCCTGGACCAGGTCACGTACTCGCGCGAGCTCGCCGAAGCGCAGCGCGCGTTCGTCGAGCGCTCGGAGATGTTTTTCCTCGCCACGGTCGGACCCGACGGCCAGCCCGACTGCTCGTTCAAGGGTGGCCGGCCGGGCTTCGTGCGCGCGCTCTCGCCCCGCGAGATCGTGTGGCCGGATTACGACGGCAACGGCCAGTTCCGCTCGCTCGGGAACCTGCTCGTGAACCCGCGCGCCGGGCTCCTGTTCGTGGACTGGAGCCACCCGTCGCGGCTGCGGGTGAACGGCGTCGCCTCGATCTCGAACCAGGACCCGTTGCTCGCGTCGTGGCCGGGCGCGCAGCAGGTCGTCCGGCTCGCGGTCGAGCAGGTGTTCCCGAACTGCCCCCGGTACATCCCGCGGATGCAGGTCGTCGAACCCTCGCCCTACGCGCCGGCCCCGAACCACGAGCCCCCGCGTCCGGGCTGGAAGGACGACCCGCGCTTCCGCGACGCGCTGCCCGCCCGGGACCGGCCGAGGTGAGCGGGAAACCGTTCGTCGCGGCGGCGGTCCAGGCGGCCCCCGTGTTCCTCGACCGCGAGGCCACCGTGGAGAAGGCGTGCGCGCTCATCGCCCGGGCCGCGGCTGAGGGCGCGCGGCTCATCGTGCTGCCGGAGACGTTCGTGCCCGCCTACCCGGCGTGGGTGTGGTTCCTGCCGCTCACGCGGCGCGCCGACGTCGCGTTCCTGTATCGCACGCTGGTCGAGCAGTCGGTGGACGTGCCCGGGCCCGAGGTCGAGCGGCTGGCCGCCGCCGCGCGTGCCGCGGGCGCGTGGGTCGCCGTGGGCGTCAACGAGCGGAACACCGGACACTCGGGCACCACGCTCTACAACACGCTGCTGCTCTTCGACGACCAGGGACGGCTCGTGGAGTGGCACCGGAAGCTCATGCCCACGGGCGGCGAGCGCCTGATCTGGACGCCGGGCGAGCCCGTGCCGCTCGTCGTGCACGAGACGCCGCACGGCCGGGTGGGGCAGCTGATCTGCTGGGAGAACTACATGCCGCTCGCGCGCTTCGCGCTCTACGAGCAGGGCGCGCAGATCCACCTCGCCCCGACGTGGGACAAGAGCGAGCAGTGGATCGCGTCGATGCGCCACATCGCGCGCGAGGGTCGCGTGTTCGTCATCAGCGTGTGCCAGGCGCTCCACCGCGACATGGTGCCGGACCGCTTCCCGTTCAAGGACGTGCTGCCCGCGGGCCTCGAGTGGCTGAACGTCGGCAACAGCGTGATCGTCGATCCGGAGGGCAACCTCCTCGCCGGCCCGTGCGAGGCGAGGGAGGACATCCTCTACGCCGAGATCGACCCGGGTAAGGCGTCGGGCTCCCGCTGGATCTTCGATGCCGCGGGGCACTACAACCGGCCCGACCTGTTCACGTTCTCGCAGCAGGGCGCGAGCGCGCCGGCGCCGGCGGTTGCAGCGCC
>DATDEX010000256.1:0-6935 GCA_036522895.1 Candidatus Eiseniibacteriota bacterium
AGCCACGCGGCGCGCTCCCAGGCGCGCGCGCGGCCCGGCGCCAGCCGCGGGAGTGCAAGCACCGCCGCCACCGCGACGACCGCGAGCCACGATCCCGAGCATATGAAGCGTTGCACTCGCAAGTACTCGAGGGCCGGCAGGCCGCACGTGGCGAGCAGCACGTAGGGCGGGAACGCGTCGCGGAGCTCGGGGCCCGCGCCGCGCCACACCACGCAGCCGGCGACGAACGCGGCTTCCAAAATCGGCAGGAACAGCGGCACGCGCCAGGTCCAGAGCGCCACGACGAGCAGCAGCGCGGCCGCCGCCGCCCACGCGACACGCTCGCGCCGGCTCGCCGCCGCGAGCGCGGCTGCGAATGCCGCGAGGTGGGCCGTCACGAAGAGCGAGCCCACGGCCTCGAAGCGCAGCGAGTAGCCGAACGTGCGATGCAGGTGGGCGGGCAGCAGCACGATCGCCAGCGCCGCGAACGGTGCCGCCCAGCCCGAGCCCCAGGCGAGCCGCGCCCAGAGGAACACCGGCACCGCCACGAGGCCGCCGCACAGCGCGCCGAACAGCGACAGGTTCAAGTTCGCGTCGCGGCTGCCGAGAGATCGCATGACCCGCTCGAACGTGCCCGCCAGCACGATGAGTCCGGGGGCGTACGCGGCGCCGAGCGCGCGGCCGCCTGGCGCCTCCGAGAGCCGGTCGACGGCTGGCTCTTTGCCCGTGTCCGCATACGTCAGCACCAGCCGGGACATCGCGGCGCTGTCGCCGATGAACTGCGTGCTACCGGGCGCCAGCGTGGGCCAGAGGCGCAGCAGCGTCCCACCCAGCACCGCGAGCAGCAACAGTGCAGATCGAAGCAGCCGAGGGGGTCGCACGCAACGATTATCGAGGCAAGCCTGCGACCCCTTCAAGCGGTACGGGTCCGACGGGGCCGAGGGGCATGGTGCACGCGAGTCCAGGTTCTCCAATCCGATCCGGCGCGCCGCGCGACCGGCCGGCATGCGGAACCGCCTGCCCGCATTGCGTGGCCACGCGAACGCCGGCGCGGCCTGCGTCGAACCCCTATTGGCCACGATTGACGCGGCCGCGCGCGCCGTCTAGCGTCGCGCGTCCCATGAACGAACCCACCCGCAGCTTCCCCGGCACCGGCTCGATCGAGGTCATCGTGGGGAGCATGTACAGCGGCAAGACCGAGGAGCTGATCCGCCGGCTCCGGCGCGCGCAGATCGCCCGGCAGCGCGTGGAGATCTTCAAGCCCGCGCTCGACGACCGCTACGCCAAGGATGCCATCGTGTCGCACAGCGAGATCCGCATCCCGTCGCGGGCCGTGAAGAAGGCGAGCGACGTGCTGCGTCACGCGCACGAGGCGCAGGTCATCGGCATCGACGAGGGCCAGTTCCTCGGCGCCGGCCTCGTCGAGGTGTGCGAGCGGCTCGCGCGCATGGGAAAGCGCGTCATCGTCGCCGGGCTGGACCAGGACTACCTCGGTCGCCCGTTCGAGCCCATGCCCCAGCTGCTCGCGGTCGCGGAATACATCACCAAGACGCTCGCCATCTGCGTCGTGTGCGGCGCGCCGGCCAATCGCACGTACCGCAAGGTGCAGCGCGGCGGCCGCGTCGTCGTGGGCGGCGCCGAGATCTACGAGGCGCGCTGCCGGCGCTGCTTCGACCTGGGCCGGCGGGCGCAACCCGCGGCCGACACCCCGGGGGACCCCGATGCGAAGCTCCAACCGACCGCCGTTCGCGCGCGCGCTCGTCGCGCTCCTGCTGCTCGCCGCCTCCGGGTGTAGCAAGCCGGCTCCCAAGTCCGCCGCCGGCGGCACCGCGTTTCCCGTGGGGCTCGTGTTCGACATCGGGGGCCGCGGCGACAAGAGCTTCAACGACGCCGCCTACGCCGGGCTCGATCGCGCGCAAAAGGAGCTCGGCGTCACCTACTCGACGCTCGAGACGAGCGAGGGCTCGGACCGCGAAGCGCAGTTGCGGCAGCTCGCGACCGGCGATGCCAAACTGGTGTTCGGGGTGGGCTTCCTGTTCACCGACGACGTGAAGGCGCTGGCGAAGGAGTTCCCGGACCAGAAGTTCGCGTGCATCGATTACACCGTGAACCCCGCCGACTCGATCCCTCCCAACCTCGTCGCGCTCAAGTTCCGCGAGGAGCAGGGCAGCTTCCTCGTCGGCGCGCTCGCCGGACTGCTCACGAAGACCGGCAAGCTCGGCTTCGTGGGCGGCATGGAGATCCCGCTCATCCGCAAGTTCCAGGCGGGCTTCATCGCGGGCGTCAAAGCCGTCAACCCGAAGGCCGTCGTGATGGTGAAGTACGCGGGCAACACCGGCGCGGCGTTCAAGGATCCCACCAAGGGCAAGGAGCTCGCGCTGGCCGAGTACCAGGCGGGCGCCGACATCATCTTCCACGCCTCGGGCTCCACCGGGCTCGGCGTGTTCGAGGCCGGGCGCGAGTTGAAGAAGCTCGCGATCGGGGTGGACTCGGATCAATACGACGAGGCGCCGGGCGTCGTGCTCACGTCGATGGTGAAGCGGGTGGACACGGCCGTGTTCGACACGATCCGCGATCTCAAGAATGGCCAGTGGAGGGGCGGGGTTCGCGAGTTCGGCCTCGCCGACTCCGGCGTCACGTGGGTCTACGACGACCGCAACAAGGCGCTCATCCCCGACGCCGTGAAGGCCCGCGTGGACTCGCTGCAGCGGTTGATCGAGGCCGGCGGGATCCAGGTGCCGACCGAACCATGAGCCGGCGCCGGCCGGCGCCGTGCCGGCGTCCGCCCGCGACGGACTGCCGCGGTCGAAGCCGCGGATGAGCGCATGGACGGAGGTGGCACCCGGCGTCCGTGTGCGCACGAGTCGCTGCTACGCCATGAACACGCTCGTGGCCGAGGCGCAGGGGCATGCGCTCGTGGTGGACCCCGGCGTGCTCCCGAGCGAGCTGGACGAGCTGGCCGGCGTCGTGCGCGGGATCACGCCGCGGTTCGATCGCGTCTCGCTCGCGTTCACCCACCCGCACTGGGATCACGTCCTCGGGCTCCCGTGGTTCCCGGGCGCCACCACGTTCGCGCACGCGGGCTTCGCGGACGAGCTGGAGCGCGAGCTGGACCACGTGACCGCGCGCGCCAACGCCTGGCTCGCCGGGGCGGGAGAGCCCCTGCCGCATCCGTTTCGCGCCTTCCGACCCTCGTTGAGCGCGCGCGGGACCGCCCGCGTCGAGCTGGGGCCGTTCGAGGTCGTGACCTACGACACCCCCGGGCACAGCGGCTGTCACCTCGCCCTTTGGCTACCCCATCCCGGCGTGCTCGCGGCCGGCGACCTGCTCTCCGACATCGAGATTCCGTGGCTCGCCGGCCCCCCCTGGGTCTACCGTGCAAGCCTGAAGACGCTGCACTGGCTGTTCGAGCAGGAGGACGTGCGCGTACTGGTGCCGGGGCACGGCCCGGTGGCGCACGGGCGCACGAACGGCTACCGGCGACTGCTGCGCGACATGGACTACCTCGTGCTCCTCGAGGAGCGCGTGGGGGCCGCCTGGAAGCGCGGTTTGTCGCTGGACGAGACGCGCGCCGAGCTCGCGCGCATGGAGTATCTCGGCAAGAATGCCGGAAACGCCGACATCGCCATGAACGACGTGCATGCCGGGAACGTGGGCTTCGCATACGCCGCGCTCGCCGACTCGGCCACACCCGGGAGGACCTGATGCACACCGAGACGCTGAACCCCTTCGCGATCGCGCAGCATTATTTCGAGCTGGCCGCCGATCGCTTGAAGATGGACGAAGGCATGCGCGCGATCCTGAGCACCCCGAAGCGCTGCCTCACGGTGAGCATTCCCGTGCGCATGGACAACGGCAGCTACCGGGTGTTCACCGGGCACCGCGTGGCGCACAACATGGCGCGCGGCCCGGCCAAGGGCGGCATCCGCTTCCACCCCGACGTCAACCTGGACGAGGTGAAGGCGCTGGCGTCGTGGATGACGTGGAAGTGCGCCTGCCTCGACCTGCCGTTCGGCGGCGGCAAGGGTGGCGTGCAGGTCGATCCGCACTCGCTCTCCAAGCTCGAGCTGGAACGCCTGACGCGCCGCTACACCTGCGAGATCCTGCCGATGATCGGGCCCGACCAGGACATCCCGGCGCCCGACGTGTACACCGACTCGCAGACCATGGCCTGGATCATGGACACCTACAGCATGACGAAGGGCGCGACGACGCTCGGCGTCGTGACCGGGAAACCGCTCGCGCTCGGCGGCTCGAAGGGCCGCGATCGTGCCACGGCGCGCGGGGTGCAGTTCGTGCTGCGCCAGGCCTGCACCGGGCTCAAGATGTCGCTCAAGGGCGCCAAGGTGGCGATCCAGGGCTATGGCAACGCCGGGAGCCACCTGGCGCAACTGCTCCACGACGAGGGCGCGCGCATCGTGGCGGCCTCCGATTCCAAGGGCGGCGTCTACCAGCCGGAAGGGCTCGACCCCGCGGCGCTCGCGGCCCACAAGAAGACGCGCGCGAGCCTCAACACGTTCCCGGGCGGCAAGCCGGTGACGAACGAACAGTTGCTGGAGCTCCCCGTCGACATCCTCGTGCCCGCGGCGCTCGAGAACCAGATCACCGGCGACAACGCCGCGCGCATCCAGGCCAAGATCGTGGCCGAGGCCGCGAACGGCCCCACGACGCCGGAAGCCGACGACATCCTGTTCGAGCGCGGCCGTACGGTGATCCCCGACATCCTCGCCAACGCCGGCGGCGTGACGGTGAGCTATTTCGAGTGGGTGCAGGACTTCAACACGTTCTTCTGGGACGACGACGAGGTGGACCGCCGGCTCGAGGCGTACATGAAGCGCGCGTACACGTCGGTGGCGGAGAAGGCGGCGCAGCACAAGTGCAGTCTGCGCGGCGGCGCCTACGTGCTCGCGGTGCAGCGCGTGCTCGACGCGACGCTCGTGCGGGGCATCTTCCCGTAAGAGCCACGGCTGGCGTGGGGGCCCGGGCCCGCGTACGCTGCGCCGCCCGGAGCCCCCCGCATGCTCGAATCGAAAGCGTTCTACCGAAAGATCGAACACGCCTTCGCCGGCAGCGAGCGCGCGCGCACCCGCGAGCGCTTCGCGCTGCGCCTGGCGCCGCGCCTGCTCGAGCAGCTGGGCGGGCCGCTCGGGCTCGTGGCCGTGCACCTCTACGAGCGACGCGGGCGGAAGCTCGTCGCGGCCAGGCGCTGGGGCGAGGGCCGGACCGACCTCCACGAGGAGATCGAGGCGCGGCTCGGCTCGAACGGCGACGACGCGATCCGCGAGCTGCCGTGGGTGGGCGAGACCTCGACCGGCCGTGCGGGGCTTTTTGCCGTGGGCGCGCTCGATGGCCCGCTCATCGCGGTGTTCCCCGCCGCCTCCGGCGACGTGCGTGCCGTGCCGTCGCACGCGGAGCTCCTCTCGGCGCTCAACTCGATCGTCTACGCGGTGCGCCAGCGGCTCGAGCGCGGCCGGCTCGAGGACCTGTTCGAGCAGGCGCGCACGATCCAGCTCTCGCTCCTGCCGGAAGGGCGCCGCGAGTTCGCGGGCTACGACGTCTTCGCGTCGAGCACGCCCGCCCAGTCGGTGGGCGGCGACCTCTACGACTACCACGACGTCGACCCCGAGACGCTCGGCTTCGCCGTGGCGGACGCCTCCGGCCACGGATTGCCGGCCGCGCTCCAGGCGCGCGACGTCGCGACCGGGCTCCGCATGGGCGTCGAACGCGACCTGAAGATCACGCGCATGGTCGAGCGCCTGAACCGGGTGATCCACCAGAGCGGGCTCACCTCGCGCTTCATCTCGCTGTTCTTCGGCGAGCTCGAGCGGAACGGGAACCTGAGCTACATCAATGCCGGCCACCCGCCGCCGCTGCTCGTCGACACGCGCGGCATCCGCGAGCTGACCGTGGGCGGCATGCTGCTCGGCCCCGACCCGCAGGCCACGTACAAGATGGGCTTCGTGCACGTCGACCGCGGCGCGTGCTTGGTGGCGTACACGGACGGCGTGCTCGAGCGGGAGAACGCCGGCGGCGAGATCTACGGGCTCGATCGGCTCGGGGCCTGGCTCGGCGAGTCGGCGAACACGCCGTGCGAGGAGGCGGTCGCCGAGCTGCTCCGGCGCCTGAGCGAGTTCGGCGGCGGCGGGCCGTTCGAGGACGACGTCACGGTGATGATGGTGCGTCGCATATGAGCGAGATCGCGCCGCGCCACGCGCCGATCGTCTCCCTTCGCGACGTGACGCGGCGGTTCGGGCCCGTGCTCGCGAACGATCGGGTCTCGCTCGACCTCCACGCCGGCGAGGTGCACGCGCTCGTGGGCGAGAACGGCGCGGGCAAGAGCACGCTCATGAAGGTGCTCTACGGCCTGCACCCGCCCCAGTCGGGCGAGATCCGCGTCGACGGCGAGCGCGTGAGCATCCCGTCGCCCGCGCACGCCATGCGCCTCGGGCTCGGCATGGTGCACCAGCACTTCCTGCTCGTGGACACGCTCACGGTGGCGGAGAACGTGGTGCTGGGCCGCGAGCCGCGCGAGGCGCTGGGCGCGTTCGCGCCGGCGCGCGCCGAGCGGGTCGTGGCCTGGCTCTCGGAGCGGCACGGGCTCCCGGTCCGGCCGGGCGCGCGCGTGGCCGAGTTGTCGGTCGGCGAGCAGCAGCGGGTCGAGATCTTGAAGGCGCTCTACCGGGGCGCTCGCGTGCTGATCCTGGACGAGCCCACCGCCGTGCTGACCCCGCAGGAGGTGGACGAGCTCTTCGGTGTGTTGCGTGAGCTCAAGTCCGCCGGGACCGCCATCGTGCTCATCACGCACAAGCTCGCCGAGGTCGCGACCCTCGCCGACCGGGTCACGGTCATGCGCGCGGGCCGCGTCGTGGGCGGCGGCGAGGCGCGCGAGTTCACGCGCGAGCGGCTCGCCGAGCTCATGGTGGGCCGCGTGCCGGCGCCGCTCGGCGAGCGCGTCG
>DATDEX010000257.1:0-2367 GCA_036522895.1 Candidatus Eiseniibacteriota bacterium
CCCCGCCCACGCCTGCCGTGGAATGCGCCGCGCTGCTGCTCGGCCGCGCACGCTGGTCACGCGATCTCGCCGCCGCGCTCCCGGTGCCGCGCCCGTTCGGCCCGACGCCCGATGCCGACGTGCCCGAGGCGCTGCTCGACCGCTGGGATGCCATCGACGCCGCGGCGCGCACGCGCGACGCGGGGACGCTCACACGCCTGCTCGATGAATCCGCGGAGCAGGAGGACGGCTGGTTCGCCATCGACGCCGCATGGCGGGGTTGGACGCTCGCCTCGCGCGCGGAGGCGTGGCGACGCTGGCAGATCGCCTGCGCGGAAGCGGCCGAGACGCTCGCCAGGGCATCGCTCGCGGGGGCGAGCCACGCCCAGGAGCAGCTGGCCGCCGGGCTCGGGGCGCGCTACGAGCTGGCGCTCGATGCGACGCTCGCCGAGCCCTGGCGCATGTTCGCCGGCTCCGACCCGCGCACGCTCCGCCCGCTCGTTCGCCCGATCGCGTCGGCGTGGCTCCCGCCGCTTTCGGCCGGAGCCGGTGCGGGCCTGCTCGCCGCGCTGCTCGCGCTCCTGCTCGGCGCCGTGCTCCACCCGGCGCTGCCGCGGGTTCGAGCGCTTCCGGGCTCGCTCAGCATCCCGGATCCCGCAGCGGCGGGCCCGCACCTTCACGTCGTGACGGGCGGCACCCCGAGCGCGGTGATGCGCGCGGCGCTCGAGCTCGCCGCGCGCCGGCTCGCGCTCGGCGAACGCGTGCTCCTCGTCGACGGCTCCTCCCGGCTCCGGCTCCACGAGCGACTCGGCCGCGACGCGCGCTGGGGACTGCTCGAGTGTCTGGCCGCCGACATGCCGGTGCTCGGGCTCGTTCAGTACGCGGGGCACCCGGGGCTCTACCTCCTGCCGCACGGCAACGCCGAGCGGTCGGTGGGCTGGTCATCGCTTGGGCGGAAGCTGGACGAAGTCGTGCCGCACTTCGCACGCATCGTGCTCGCGCTCGACCCGGGCTCCCCGGCGGGGATCGGCGACGCGCTCCGCGGGCGGGCCATGGAGGGCTGGTGGGGCGGCACGGATCGACGGGCGGAGACCGCCGCGGACCTCGCCACGGCGAGATTTGGCATCGTCTTTCACGGCTTGGAGTTGGCCTCCTTGCCTGATCCGACGCTCGAGCTCCTGGCCGAGCGTGTCCGGGCCCTGAGCCCCGCCGGGCCCGCGCCGGAACCGGCCCCGATCACCGCGCCGGCCCAACTCCGGCTGCCGCCCGCCCCGCGCCCGGCGCTCGAGCCCATCGTGCTGGACTGCGACTTGCAAGTTCGGGAGCGGCTCCGGCTCCTCGCGTGGATGCGTCGGGTCGAAGCCGAGCATCGCCGCATCGAGGTCCAGGCTCCATCCTGACCCGGCGGCCCGACCACGACCCGCTCACCAACGAAGAGCGCGTCGCGCTGAAACTCGGCGTGTCGAATCCCGGAAGCCCGGGGCTCGACTCGCCGGCGCGATCGCCGCACGGAAACCGCGCCTCGCCGTCGCGCGCCCCTCTGGGGGTGCGCATCGGCAACTGGCCCTTCGGGGCCGCGCGCTCCCGCGCGGAGGTCCCGCCCCGCAAGGGCGCGACGGAACGACGAGGTGGACTTGAACGCGAATCCCCGGATCCTGCTGGTGGAACACCTGGATGCTGTCGGAGCTTCGGTCACGGACCTGCGCGCGCGCGCCCAGGTGCTCCGCAACCTGGGCGCGGAGGTGCGCATGCTGACGCTTCCCTCCGAGGCCGATCACGACCTGCAGCACGGCACCTCCGAGCGGCAGTTGAACGACATCCAGCGGCTCGACGAGGCGCGGGGCGGCGAAGCCGTGCGCGGCGCCGCGGAGGAGTGGCGGGCCGACCGCATCGTCTGGGTGAGCGCCGCCACCGGTGGGGGCGAGCCCGCGCGCTCGCTCGGCACGACGCGGCCGGCCTATTGGTGGCCTTCGGGCTGGAGTCCCGTGCGTGCGCCCGGGCCGCTGGCCCCGCTCGCGCCCGGGCTCACGCCGGGGGATGCCTGCGTGATCGAGGGCGAGCGGCCACGCGGCGCGCGGCTCTCGCTCTGGGATGGCCCGTATGCGCTCGCCGCCTCGCCGCTCCGGTCCGCGGACGCCGAGCACCTCTTCGACGGGTTCGCGCGCGCCGCCGACCAGCGAGACGAGGTCGACCTCGTCGTGCTCGATCACCCCGATCCGGAGCTCGAGTCGCGGGCACGCGACGCCGGGATCGGCCAGCGCGTCCACTTCGTGGGCCGCGCGCCCCGCGAAGCCGAATGCGCCTGGCTCCAGCACGCCCGGGTGGCGTTCGTCTCGCTCCGGCGGCCGCTCGCGGCCGGGCTCGTGCTCCGCGCGCTGGCGTCGGGCT
>DATDEX010000258.1:0-2107 GCA_036522895.1 Candidatus Eiseniibacteriota bacterium
CGGGGCGCCGCGGCGGAGGTCCACCGGAATCTCGTGCACCGGCACGAGCGCCCGCGGCAGCACGCCGGTGAGCCGATCCGCGCGCTCGTCCCAGGCGAACACGAACGGGCCGGCGAACACGCTGTCGCGTGCGAGCCGCGCCGGCCCGATCGGGAAATCGTAGCCGCGGATCGCGGGCAGTGTCATGCGCGCCGTCATCCGACCGCTGTCCGCGGGGACGAATTCGATCGCGAGCCACGAGCGCGAGCCCGCGCACTCCACCTGGCCCCGCCAGTAGCCGGCGAGCGCGGCGAGGCGGCTCTCGATTCCCGCCGCGCGCGCGCTCGCGGGCGCCAGCAGCGCACCGAGCGGAAATGCCAGCGTCACGACGAGCCCGGCCACGATCCGCATGGGCGGCGGCTACTCCCCGAGCACCCGCTCGATCCGGCGATCCGGGACGAGCCAGATGACGGCGACCAGTACGTAGAGCGCGCACGACGCCGCCGGCAGGGGGTACGCCAGCGCGATCGCGAGCGCGTAGAGCGCGAGCGAGGCCAGGCCCTTGGCGTCGCCGCCCACCGCGCGCGCGAGCGGCGACTCCGCTCCGTGCCGGGCGATGAGCAGGCGCGAGAGCAGGTAGTAGGCGAGCCCCGCGAACAGCAGGATCACGCCGTAGACCGCGACCGGCAGCGGGGCGAGGCGATTCTCGCCCAGCCACGCCGTGCCGAACGGCACGAGCGACAGCCAGAACAGCAGGTGCATGTTCGCCCACAGGATGCGGCCGTCGACGTGGTGCGCGGCCTGCAGCATGTGATGATGGTTGTTCCAGTAGATCCCCAGAAACACGAAGCTCAGCGCGTACGGGAGAAAGTGCGGCAGCAGCGTCCGGAGCGCCGCCAGGTCCGCGCCGCGCGGCACGTGCAGTTCGAGCACCATGATCGTGATGAGAATCGCGATCACCCCGTCGCTGAACGCCTCGAGCCGGCCCTTGTGCATGGACCCGTCCTAGATCCGATCCAGGCGATCGCGCGTGCGCTCGTTCCTCACGTTGCCCGTGTTGAGCGTGCTCGCCGGCTCGAAGAGCAGCACCTGCGCCTCGCGCTCGGCGACCGGACGGTGCTCCACCCCGCGGGGCACGATCAGGAACTGCCCCCGGGAGAGCTCCACGCTGCGATCGCGGAACTCCATGCGGAACCCGCCCTCCACGACGAGGAACATTTCGTCCTCGTCCGCGTGCGAGTGCCACACGAACTCGCCCTGGAACCGGACGAGCTTCACCATCTGCCCGTTGAGCTCGCCCGCGATGCGGGGATTCCAGTAGTCCCGGATGCGCGCGAAGCTGGCGGCGAGATCGACTTTGTCCACGACGGCTCCTCGAGGGGGTGGGTGGGCGCGGCCCGAACGGCGGCAGGTTATCCGGAGCCGTGCCCGCGCGTCACGCGGGCGCGTCGCCTCCCGCGCCGCGGGCCATCGCCCGTGCGGGCGCCGGGATGACGTAGTCTCCCCAAGCCACCGCCCGCCCCCCCTCCCCTGGAGAAGACCGTCATGACCGCCGTGCGTGTTCTCGCGATCTCCGGAAGCCTGCGACGTGGTTCGTTCAACACCGCGCTCCTGCGCGCCGCGACCTCGCTCGCGCCCCCCGACATGGAGCTCACGCTCCGCCTCCTCCACGACATCCCGCTCTTCGACGGCGACGTCGAGGCGCAGGGGCTCCCGCCGTCCGTGGTCGACTTCCGCGAGGCCATCCGCGCCGCCGATGGCGTGCTCGTCTCCACGCCCGAGTACAACAACAGCATGCCGGGCGTGCTCAAGAACGCCATCGACTGGGCCTCGCGGGGCAAGGACCAGCCGCTCGCGCGGAAGCCGCTCGCGCTCCTCAGCGCGTCCAACGGTGGCTTCGGCGGGGCGCGCTCGCAGATCGCGTGGCTGCCGGTGCTGGCCGTGCTCGGCACGCGCTGGATGCACCGGCCGCAGTTCTACCTCTCGAACGCGCAGCACGCGTTCGCGCCAGACGGCTCGCTCCTCGACGAGCACACGCGCGAGCAGCTGCGAAAGCTGCTCGAGTCGTTCGCCGCGTGGTGCCGCACGCCGGCGCCCGTGTAGCGACCGCCGCGCCACCGACCGCGCT
>DATDEX010000259.1:0-5960 GCA_036522895.1 Candidatus Eiseniibacteriota bacterium
GGCCGCGGCGATCACGCCCCACGCCCCGCCGCGGCGCACGATCATGGCCGTCTTCGCCTCGCGGGCGAACCGCCGGGCGAGTTCGAGCGCGGCCTCGGGCGGCGTGGCGTCCAGCGCGGCGAACAGCTCCGGCGTGCCGACCTCGATGGTCGTGCCGCCCGCGACGGCGACGAGGCCCTTGCCGAGGTGGTTCGTGAGCGAGTCCGCAGCGATCACCGTGAGGCCGCGGGCCTCCGCGGCCCGCACGACGGCCTGCGCGAGCGGGTGGGGCGAGCGCTTCTCCGCCGCCGCGGCCCAGCCGAGCAGATCGTTCTCCGCGCCGCCCGCCACGACCACGACGTCCGTGACCTCGAAGCGGCCGTGCGTGAGCGTGCCGGTCTTGTCGAACGCCACGATCCGCACGCGACCGAGCGCCTCGAGGAACGCGCCCCCCTTGAACAGGATGCCGTTCCTCGCGGCGTTCGCGATCGCGGACAGCACGGTGGCGGGGGTCGCGATCACGAGCGCGCACGGCGAGGCCACGACGAGCAGCGTCATCGCGCGGTAGAGCGACGTCTTCCAGTCGTGTCCGAGCACGAGCGGCGGCAGCACGAGCATGAGCCCGGCCGCGATCATGACCACGACGGTGTAATAGCGGCCCGCGACCTCGGCCAGCTCTTCCGCGCGCGACTTCTTCTCCTGCGCCTCCTGCACCAGCGCGACGATGCGTGCCAGCGCGCTGTTCGCCGCGACGCGCGTCGCGATCAGCTCGAGCGCGCCCTGCTGGTTGAGCGTGCCCGCGAACAGCTTGTCGCCCGTCGCCTTCGTGACGGGCACCGATTCGCCGGTGAGGCTCGACTGGTCCACGAGCGACTCGCCGCGGGTGACCGTGCCGTCGACCGGGATCGCCTCGCCCGGCCGCACGATGACCGTTTCGCCCACGCGCACGGCATCGGCCTCGACCTCGGCCTCGCGGCCGTCGCGCCGGACGAGCGCCCGCGCCGGCCGGAGCTCGAGCAGCGCGTGCAGCGCGCGACGCGTGCGGCCCATCGTGTAGACCTCGAGCGTGTTGCTGAGCGAGAACAGGAACATGAGCACCGCGGCCTCGGGCGTGTAGCCGATGGCGGCGGCGCCCGCCGCGGCGAGCAGCATGAGCAGGTTGACGTCGAACTCGAACCGGCGGAGCGCGGCGAACGTGCTGCGCGCCGTGTACCAGCCGCCCGTCGCGGCCGACGCGAGGAACAGGGCGTACGCGACGAGGTGCGGAGCCGCGAGTCGCTGCGCGACGGCGCCGCCCACGAGCAACACCAGGCAGGTGCCGGTCAGCACGGCCATCGAGCCGCCGACCGACCGCTCCTCCTGCTCGGCGTGCGTGAGGCGCGCGCCCCATGGCTTGTTCGTGAGCGGGCGCACGACTTCGACGCTGTCGTCCGGCTGCTCGTGGCGCGAGAGCGACACCCGGCCGCGCGTCGCGGCGGCGTGGAACTCGGCCGCGCTCCCCGCGTCGAGGCGTCCCAGGCGCATCGCGCACGCCTCGCACGCATCGAGTGACTCGCGCCGCTCGCAAGCGGTGACGCGCTGCGAGAACAGAGCGCCCACCTCGTCGGCGAGCGAGTTCAACTCGTCGGGCGTCACCTGCGAGGGCTGGTAACGGACCGTGAGCGTGTTGTCCTTGAAGTCGACTTCGACCGCGACGATCCCTGGCCGCTCGCGCAGCCGATCGGCGAGGATCTCCAGGCAGCCCGCGCCGTCCCCCACCACGGGCAGATGGTCGGGGGCGTCGGGCTCGGTGTGCACGTGGGCACCGCCTCCCGAGCCATGGTGGAGCAGGCGCGTCATGGTCATCCCCGCGAGGATACTACGAAGGCGCCGGCCGGCTGAGCGTTCCCGCCCGCTCCCGCGAGCGCCGCACCCCGTGCCGGACGGCCAATTTCACCGCCCCGGAGGCGGTCAGCGACCGGAGACGGAGGCGACGTACTCCCGCCCGGCGCGGGCGACCGCGCGGACGAGCGTGGTATCGGCCAGCGTTCGATCGCACACCACCGTGGCCCGGTGCGCGTCGACGTCGACGTCGCACGCCACCACGCCCGGCGTCGTCTCGAGCTCGTGGCTGACACGCGAGGCGCAGTTCGCACAGAACATCCCGGAGACCTCGAGCGTGACCCGCTTCTGACCCGACTGGGGCCGGGGCAGGATGCTGGCCGCCTGGATCGTGGCGGGCCGGCCCAGGCGCTGGACGACATACGGGCCCCCGACCGCGAGCAGCAGCACGGCCATGACGGCGAGCGCGATGTTCAGGGGGTCACGGGACACGGGGATCTCCGGAGAGCGGCGAGCGAGCGCTCATTCTATCGCGGCCCGCGCCGCGCGTTCCAGATCCACCTGCGGCGCGCAGGAAGGGATCAGTGGGCGTCCGCCGTGCCGCGCCCGCCCGGGCGCCAGCGCAGCAGCAGGATGAGCGGCACCGCGAGCAGGAACGACAGGCCGAACAGCAGGAACACCTTCTCGAACGCCAGCATCGATGCCTGGCGCTGCACCTCGCCCGACAGCGTGCCGAGCGCGCCCGCGCGCGCCACGGCGGCCGGCGCGCCGCGCGCCATGAGGCCGCGGGCGATGGTGTCGAGCCGCGCCTGGACCATCGGGTCGTTCGCCGGCAGGTGGGCCACCAGCGCGGCGCGGCTCTCCGCGGTGAAGCGCGCGATGGCGTTGGCGGAGAGGGCGATGCCGATGCTGCCGCCCAGCTGGCGCATGAGATTGTACAGTCCGGTTGCCGCGCCGATCTGCGACATGGGCAGCTCGGCCACGGCGAGATTGTTGAGTGGAATGAACACCAGCCCGAGCGAGACACCGCGCACGATGAGCGGCCAGAAGAAGTCGCCCATCCCGCTCTGCAGCGTGAACTGCGACCACTGCCACATCGCGAACGCGAACATGATCGCCCCTAACGCCGCGATGCGCCGCCCGTCCACCCGGCCGAGCGTGCGCGCCATGCCGGCCATCGTGAACGCGCTCGCGAGCGCGCCCGGCAAAATGACCATGCCCGTCTGGTTCGCGGTGAACCCGAGCGAGCGCTGCAGGTAGACCGGCAGCACGAACACGGTGGCGTACAGGCACAGGCCGAGGATGCCGCCGACGACGCAGCCGACGCCGAACTGGCGGTTGGCGAGGATGCGCAGGTCGATCACGGGGTGCGGCGTGCGTAGCTCGTGCCACACGAACGTCACCAGCGACAGCGAGCTCACTACGGCGTAGGTGACGATCTCGCTCGAGGCGAACCAGTCGAGCCGCTCGCCGCGCTCGAGCATGGTTTGCAGCATCCCGATCCCGGTCGCGAGCAGCGCGAGGCCCGTCCAGTCGACGGACGCGACGCGCCGGGCGAAGCTCGAGTTGCGCACGTAGGCCAGCGACAGGATGAACGCGAGCACGCCGAACGGCACGTTGATGTAGAAGATCCACGGCCACGACCACGTGTCGGTGATCCAGCCGCCGAACGTGGGGCCGAGCGTCGGCCCGACCATGACGCCGAGCCCGAAGATGGCCATCGCGCCGCCGTATTCCTCGGGAGGGAACACCTCGTACAGCGTGGCCTGCGCGGTCGACAGCAGCGCGCCGCCGCCGAGCCCCTGGATGATGCGGAACACGACCAGCTCGACGAGCGTGTGCGAATTGCCGCACAGGACGCTCGCGATCGTGAACAGCGCGATCGACCCCGCGAAGTAGCGGCGGCGGCCGAAATAGGCGGACATCCAGCCGGTGACCGGCAGCACGATCACGTTGGCGACGATGTAGCCCGTGGACACCCAGGTGATCTGGTCGAGTGTCGCGCCGAGCGAGCCCATCATGTGCGGGATCGCCACGTTCACGATGCTGGTGTCGAGGATCTCGAGGATCGACGCCAGCGTCACGGTGATCGCGATGATCCAGCGATGCGGGTACGAGGGATCGAGCGCGCGTGTCGAATCGAACAGCGCCGTCGCGGACGACATGGGCTACTTCGTCACGACCGTCGCGTTGACGCTCATGCCCGGCCGCAGCGGATGCGCGGCGTCGAACGGGCCGTCCACGCGGATGCGGACCGGGATCCGCTGCACGACCTTCGTGAAATTTCCGGTGGCGTTGTCCGGCGGCAGCAGCGAGAAACGTGCGCCCGTGGCCGGGCTCAGGCTCTCGACGTGGCCGGTGAACTTCCGGCCCGGGTACGCGTCCACCTCGATCTCGGCCTTGTCGCCCGGGGTGACCTCGCGGATCTCCGTCTCCTTCAGGTTCGCGACGACCCAGACGTCGTCGAGCGGCACGACGGTCATGAGCGACTGCCCCGCCTGCACGTACTGGCCCACCTCGGCGGTCTTGCGGCTCACGACGCCGCTGCACGGCGCGAGAATGCGCGCGTACGAGAGCTCGAGCGCCGCGCGATCGCGCGCCGCCCGGGCCGAGTTCGCGCGCGCGGAGGCACCGGTCCACCCGGCCTCGGCGGCCTGCACCTGCTTCTTCGCGGCCTCGAGCGCCGCATCGGCCGCCGCCGCCCCGGTGACGGCCGCGTCGAGCTGGGCGCTGCTCACGATGCCGCGCGCCGCGAGCTTCTGCGCCCGCTCGGCGTCCTGGCGCGCACGCGTCGCGTTCGCCTCGGCCTGCGTCACGGTGGCGCGCGCCGCCTCGATCTGCGCCTCGGCCTGTCCGACGTGCCCGCGCACGCCCTCCGTCGCGAGCGCCGACTGGAGATCGGCCTCGGCCTGCGCGAGCCGCGCGACGAACTCGCGGTCGTCGAGTCGGACGAGGAGCTGGCCGGCGGTCACGTGGTCGTTCTCGCTCACGGGAACCTCCGCGACGTAGCCGTTCACGCGCGCGAGCGTGGGCACGATGTGGCCTTCGACCTGCGCGTCGTCCGTGCTCACGTGGGTGAGGCCCCAGCGCCAGCGCGCGATGCCGAACCCGAGCCCGATCAACGCCAGCGTTCCGAGCACGATCACGGGGATCCGGTTCGGGCGTGCCGCGGCCGCGGCCGCCGGGGTCGCCCCCTGGCCCGATGCGCCGTGGGCGGGCGCCCCGTGCGCGGGGGGCTCGGCGGGCGTGGTGCGGGCGTTGGCGGGCTCGGCCGAACGTTCGACGGTGGCGCTCATGGGTTCCTCGCTCAATGCAGGTGGCGCGCGACGCCCGCGGCCCGCGCCAGCGCCACGCGGGCCGCCGCGAGCGTGAAGCGCGCGTCGATCTCGGTGTCGCGGGCGCGCAGGAGCGAAGACTGCGCGGTGATGAGTTCGATGTTGCCGGCCACTCCGTTCGTGAATCGCTCGCTCGCCTGGGCCACTTCCTCCTCGGCGAGCCGCAGCCGCTCGGCCGCGACCAGCCGCTGATCGCGCCCGGAGGCGAGGTCGAGCAGCGCGGCGCGCACGTCGGCCACGACCTGGTCGCGGAGGTCGCGCTCGCGCAGCGCCTCCTCGCGGATCAGCGCGTCCTGCTCCCCCACCCGCGCCTCGCGCCGGCCGCCGTCGAGGAGCGGCAGCGTGAGGCCGAGCGCGTAGGAGCGCGTGTCCTGCCAGTCGCTCGCGTGGAGGCCCGAGCGCCCCCAGTCGGCGGCCGCATCGAGGCGCGGCAGGCGCTCGAGCGAGGTGGCGCGCTTCTCGGCGCGCGCGCGATCGACGCGCGCGCGTTCGCCCACCAGGTCGGCGCGGTGCGCGAGCGCGAGTGCCAGGGCCGCGCCCTCCTCGCCGGGCGCGTCGGTGACCGCGGTGGCATCGTCGAGCGAATCGGCGGGCTCGGGGGCGGATGCGGGATCGAGGCCGAGCGCACGCGCGAGATCGAGCCGCGCGCGATCGCGCTGGTTCTCGGCCACGAGCAGCTCGCCGCGGGAGGCGGCCACCTGGGTGCTCGCGCGCGTCGTGTCGATGGCGGGCGACACCCCGGCGGCCTGTTGCTCGCGCGCGAGGCGGAGCAGCTCGGTCGCGAGTGCCAGGTCCTGCTGCCGCGCGCCCACGAGCGCCCCGGCG
>DATDEX010000260.1:0-4604 GCA_036522895.1 Candidatus Eiseniibacteriota bacterium
CGCCCGCTTCGGCTGGCGCGACGAGAGCGCGAGCACGCGCTCCGCGGTGACCGCGCGCCCGACTCGCGACGCGGTCGCGGGGCCGGCCGTATCGATCATGCGCCGCGGAGCCTCACCCGTCTGCCGCCCCAGTCGATCCAGAGCGACCAGCGGCGCCCGCGCGGCGCTGGCAGCGAAAACTCCCCGCCCGGATCGAGCGGTGCCCAGTGCGTTTCACCGCCCTGCTCTTCGAGCCAGACATCGCCCGGCTCCTGCGGCGAATCCACCGCCGGCTCGGGGACGACCTGGCCCATCAGGTGCCCGCCGCCTCCCGTCGAGGCCTGCTCGACCTCGGCGTCGATCACGAGCCCGCCGCTCCGCCAGGCCAGATGGCGCACCGCGGTGACCGCCCGCAATCCCGGGCTGGGGAGCGCCGCGTGGCTGTCGTAGACGAGCGGCGCGAGCGGGAAGAGCCGGCTCATGCGCGGCTTGGGTGGCGCGGGCGGCATGAGCGCCCAGACGCGCGCCAGCAGCGCCGCGGGCGGCTCTTCCGTGCCGCCGTCGCGCACGTGCACGACGAGCTCGCGCAGCTCGCGCAGGTCGGTCGCGCAGCGCGTGCACGATTCGAGGTGCGTGGTCGCCGCGGGCGGCAGCACGATGGCCGGCCCGGTCACTAACTCGAGCACCAGTGCGTCGGTGAGATGAGCGGTTCGTTTCACGAGCAGCCTCCCATGCATGCGTGCGCTCGGACGGTGCTCACGACACGCCCTCGCCCACGGGTTTTCCGGACCCGCGCGGCGAGCGCAGGCGCAGCAGGTGAGTGCGCAGGCGGCCGAGGCAGCGTGCGCGCGTCGGACCGAGGCTGCCGATCGCGATCCCCATTTCGGCCGCGAGCGCCTCGTAAGGTTGCGGCGGGTCGGCGAAGCGGGCCATCAGCAGGCGCCGGCACGGATCGCCCAGCTGTTCCAGCGCGCGCACCAGGCGTTCGCGCTCGTACAGCCGCTCGACCTCGGCATCCGCGCCCGGCGAGCCGTTCTGGAACATGCCTTCGTTCACGACGGCCTCGGCGAGTCGGAGACGCCGGCGATCGCCGCGCCGAACGCGGAGGGAGCCGCGTTGCGCCGTGGTCGCGAGCCAGCCCGCGAGGCGATTGCCGTCGCGCAGGTGAGGAAGCGCGCGTACGAGCTCGGCGAACGTGTGCTGGAAGACCTCCTCGGCGTCGGCGGGCTGCAAGCCGAGCGCGCGCGGAATCCCGTACACGAGCCGCCGGTAGCGATTGACGAGCACGCGCCAACTGCGCGCGTCGCCGCGCGCGCACGCCGCGACGAGCTCGGCATCGCCGGGTTGGGGAGTTTCCGCGAGATGTTCAGCCATCGGCGAAACACGCTCACTGATCTGGGGACGCCGCCCTCCGCCGCGGATCCGCGGCGCGAAGGGGTGCTGCTCCGCCGGAGCGGGGACGCATGCCAGAGGGATCGCCCGGTCAGTAACGCCACGTGTCCCCCTGCCGCGCCGAATCTACTCACATTCCTGCGCGGACGACCATGCCAAAGTCCCGCCCCGGGGAGCCCCGACGCCGGCTCGACCGCATGGGGTGGGACGCGCAAACGCTCCAACACGGCATCCTCCAATCCGTCCGCCGGCGCGGAGGCGACACGGGGCAGGACCAATGGTCGCGCCGCACGCGCCGGCGGTGTGCCCTCCGGGGTCAGTGGGGCTCTCCATGGGTCACCGGGCCGGCACCGGCTACCACCCCAACTGTCCAACCGGAGGCGGGGGATGTTCGATCCTTCGAATAAATCGCCGGGAGCGGCCACAAGCGGTACAGGATTGCCTGCATCGCTTGGGGCGATTCTGCGGGCCGCCGCAGGCCCTGCCCCAAGGGCCGCCCCCTGGCACAATCACGCTTCACAGGGGAAAGGGGCGCGTCCGCGTGGGCCTGATACGACTTTCTGATTTCAGGTGCGGGGCGCTCGTGCCGCGCCGGTCCGTGCTCGCCCCACCCCCGAGGCGTTGGTCAGTTGAGCATTCGGGGGATCCCGGCCGCCACGGCCGAGTTCGCTGTATCACCGCGCGGCATACGGGCCCCTTTACCCTGAGAGCGGTGGACGGGTGTGCCCCGCACCATCGAGGAATCCCCCGACGGGGGACGAGCCCAGTCGCGGTCCCTGCACTCGGGTTTCGCTCCCTTCGTTCACCCGACCACCGCTCGGCTGTCTTCTTCCGCGGGACCCTCGATGCGTGGGCCCCGCGGAAGCCGTCCGGGTGAAACTCCCCGGCCGGCCGCGATCGGATTGGTGCCCCCCCTCCGCACCGTCCGCGACCCCGCCGCGCCTTCCGGGCGGCGGGGCCAACCTTTTCCGGGCGATATCTGCGGCCTCCGCGCCTCATGCGCTGCCGTGCGCGCGGTGCGCCATCGCGCCGAGCGTGGCATGATGCGCGGCCCGCGCCGCGCCGGCGCGCCATTCCGATCGCACGCCACTCCCGCTACCCGGGGCTCACGCGATGACCGACCCCAAGCCGCCCGCTTCCCTGACCGCGCTCCTCGACGCGCTCCGACCCGCGAACCTCGCGTTCATGGCCAGACACCCGGGAGACGGACCGGGCCGCCAGCCCGTGCACGTGGTCTACGGCGGCGGCCACCTGTTCCGCGCGGAGACCGCGGCGAAGCTCGGGGAGGTGGCTCGCCAGGCGCTCACGGACTACGCGCCGGATCCGGGCGCGCTCGACGAGGCGATCGGGCTGGGGGCTCTCGCCGAGCCGGTGTACCGCCGCGTGAGTGCCAAGCTCTCGCGCGCGCCGGTCGAAGATTTCCGGATCGACTTCGAGGACGGCTACGGCATCCGGTCGGACGGCGAGGAGGACCGCGACGTGGCGGCGGCGGCGCGCGAGGTCGCGAAGGGCCACGCGTCGGGGACGCTGCCCGAGTACCTGGGCATCCGGGTGAAGCCGCTCACGGAGGAGCTCCGCGCGCGGAGCCTGCGAACGCTCCGGCTCTTCCTCGGCACGCTCGTCGAGTCCGCGGGCGGGCTGCCGCCCAACTTCGTCGTCACGCTCCCGAAGATCACGCTGCCCGAACAGGTGAGCGTGTTCGCGGGGCTCCTCGCGGCGCTCGAGCGCGAGCTCGGGCTCGAGGAGGGCGTGTTGCGGTTCGAGGTCATGATCGAGACGCCCCAGGTGGTGCTGGGCGCCGACGGGACGTCGGCGCTCCCCAGGCTCGTCTCCGCCGCCGCGGGGCGGCTTCAGGCGGCGCACTTCGGCACCTACGATTACACGGCGTCGCTCGGCATCACCGCGGCACACCAGCGCATGCGCCACCCCGCGTGCGATCTCGCGAAGCAGATGATGCAGCTCGCGTTCGCCGGCACCGGCGTCTGGCTCTCGGACGGCTCGACCGCGGTCCTGCCCGTGCCGGTGCACGTCGCGGCGCGCGGCGCCGGGCTCACCCGGGCCCAGCACGCGGAGAACCGCGCCGGCGTGCATGCGGCGTGGCGGCTCCACGCGGACGACGTGCGCCACTCGCTCGCGGGCGGCTTCTACCAGGGCTGGGACCTGCACCCCGCGCAGCTCGTCTCGCGCTACGCGGCCGTGTTCGAGTTCTTCCTCGCCGGGCTCGACGCGGCGGGCGAGCGGCTCGCGAACTTCGTGTCGCGGGCCGCGCGGGCGACGCTCGTCGGCGACGTGTTCGACGACGCCGCCACCGGGCAGGGTCTGCTCAACTACTTCCTGCGCGGCGTCCACTCGGGCGCGTTGAGCGAGGACGAGGCGGTGCGCCGCTCGGGGCTGAGCGTGGACGAGCTGCGCGGACGCTCGTTCGTCGCCATCCTCGCGGCGCGCCAGCGCGGCTGAGCGCGGCTCAGCTGCCGCGATAGGTCGAGTAGCCGAACGGCGAGAGGAGCAGCGGCACGTGGAGGTGCGGCGGTCCGTCGAGCACGTCGAACACCACGTTCACCTCGGGGTGGAAGCTCGTCACCTTGCGCGCGGCGAACCAGGGCCCGGTCGCGAACGTGATCCGGTAGCGCCCCGGCGCCAGCGCCGACGCGAACGCGTCGCGCACGCGTCCGTCCGCGTCGGTCGTCGCGCGCGCCAGCACCGTCCAGCCGGTGGCGGACGCCTGCTCGAGCGTCACCGCCACGCCGACCGCGGGCCCGCCCTGGGTGAGATCGAGGACGTGAGTCGTGATGCCGGTCATGGGACCTCCGGAGTCCTGAGCGGTGAGCCGCACCCTCACGCGCCGGCGAGGAGCTTCTCCAGCCGCAACGTGGTGATCTTCTCGAGCTCCCTGGCCGTGATCGCCAGCTCGGCCTCGGGGGAGTTCCCGAGCCGGACGCGGAGCGCGGCCAGCATCTGCTCGGCGTCGCTGCCGCTCGCGCACAGGATGAAGGTGTGCCCGAAGCGCCGCTCGTATTCGACGTTCCCGCGCGCCAGTGCCGCGCGCACGTCGTCAGACGCCGCCCCGGCGCCGGCTTGCTCGGCGGCCGACCAGCGGCGCTCGCGCGCGCCCAACGCGGCCACCGCCCGCGTCTCGCCGAGCCGGGGATGGCGCGCGATCGCCTCGGCGAGTTGCCCGGGGGAGAGCGCGGCCCACACGCTAACTGGGGAGCGGCCACCCAGTGGCAGACCGT
>DATDEX010000261.1:0-2726 GCA_036522895.1 Candidatus Eiseniibacteriota bacterium
GGGCGTGGCGCGCGGGGCAGCGGCTCGCGGTCGTGCGGAGCGCGACCTCGCTCCGGCCGGGCGACGTCATGCTCGACGCGGGCCAGGTCGTGCGCGTGCTCGGTCGGAGCGCCGGTGCGGCCGACGTCCGCGCGGCGAGCGATCTCTCGGGGACGTTGCCCGAGCGCGCGCTCTGGTTCCTGGGGGCACCGTGAACGCGCGGGCGCTGCCGCTCGTGCTGCTCCTCGGCTGGCCGCTCCAACCGCTCGACGACGCGGCGCGCGGCTGGGTGCAGACGCTCCGGCGCCCCGCGCTCGAGGCCCCGATGCGGCTCGTGAGCGACAAGAGCCGCGTGGCGCTCGTGGCGATCGGGGGTGGGGCGCTCGTGGCGGGGGCGGCGGGCCGCGCGTTTCTCGCGGAGAGCGCGCTCGCGCTGCTGCCGGTCAACGCGCTGGTCGAGGCGCTCAAGTGGAGCGTGGACCGCGCGCGCCCGGATGGCGAGCGCGACCGCAAGAACTCGTCGTTCCCCTCGAGCCATGCCGCGAATGCGTTCGCGCTCGCCGCGGTGATCACGCGACGCTGGCGGCGCGCCGCGATCCCGGCCTGGCTTCTCGCCGCGCTCGTCGCGTTTTCCCGGCTCTACCTCGACCGGCACTGGTTCACCGACGTGCTGGCGGCCGCGGCGCTCGCGCTGGCCGGGGCCTGGGGCGCGGCCGAGATGCTACGCAGGTGGCAGGCGCGAAGGAGCATGGCTCGAACGAGTTAGCGCGGTGATCTCAGCCTGACTCTCAACTCGTGCGCCAGGTCATCAGCGCGTCGCGTGTGCGGGAGCGCACCGGTTAAGTCGTTGCGAAATCGTCGCTCGCGTACCGGTGCCCGCATTCGAGCCGCGGGATTCGCGCCCGGCGTCGCGTTCGCCACCCGCGTCCTCCGCTCACGATGGCGCGTCGGAAGCCGGCGCGCGCGCTGTTGAAATCTCCGCATCCTCGTCGCGTCGCTTCTGTTACTCTCGCGACGTCGCGAGGAAGGACAGGTAACCATGGCGATCGCTGAGATCCTCCCACTCACCGACACCTCGCTCGACCTCATCGAACTGCGGCACCGTCGCCGCGAATCCGCAATCCATCAGTTCGTGCAGTCCGCGTGCGAGCATCACGTCGTGCGACACCCGGAGCTGCTCGAGAGCCTGCTGTGCCGGCGCGAGCGTCTCGGCAGCACCGCGCTCGGCCGCGGCTTCGCCGTCACCGGCCTGTGGTCGATGTGCGTGCGCGGGCCGCTCGTGCTCGTGGGTGTCTCCGAGCGCGGGCTCGACTGGGAAGCACCGGACGAGCGAGCGGTGCAGCTCGCGGCACTCGTGCTCACGCCGGGCGAGAACCCCGAAGAGATGCATTTCCGCCGCGTCACCGCGGTCGTGGCCGGGCTCCGGCTCCAGCGCCAGCGGCAGCGTTTGATCGACCGGCGCGAGCCGGCGGTGCTCTCGACGCTCCTCCGCGACGTGCCACGATGAGCGTCGTCGACGCGTTCCTCGAGCTCCACGAGATCGACCAGTTGCTCCTCCAGGCGGGGGATCCCGCCCACTCCGAGCGCTGGCGGAAGCTGGGCTTCGCGCTCGAGCCGGCCGGCCCGCTCGTGCGCGAGCGCGAACGGCTCGCGGAGAAGCTCGATCGCCGCTGGCTGAGTCTCTACGAACGCTCGCTCGGTCGCTACGGCCGGGGACTCTCGGCGGTACGCCACCGCGTCTGCCTGGGCTGCCGGCTCACGCTCCCGACGTCCGCGGCGCCGCCGCCGGGCGTGGCTCAACTCCATCTCTGCGAGGGGTGTGGCCGCCTGCTGCTCTGGGATTGAGCCGCGTCCCGCGCCGCGAACGCGGCAAAGGCTTGCCCGCGGGCCTCCGCGCCCGTTACGCTTGCCTTCTAACCGCCCGTGGCCGGGCCTCCCACCGGGAGATGAGGTGTCACCCATGATGCGTTCCCGCGCGCTGTCCGCGGCGATCCTCGGGCTGTGGGGACTGTCGCTCGCGGCCAGCGGCTGCACGTCCCTGCGGGAGATCCCGCGCGCCGATTACAACACGATGCCGGAGCGGAAAGGCGTGCGTGTCGAGACGCGCGAGGGCCTCGTATACGACTTCGATTTCGCCGCGTTCACCGGCGACTCGCTCACCGGCTACCGGCATCGGAGCGACGTCGAGGGTCCCGTCGACCAGACCGTCACGTTCCGGATCGCGCTCGACGACATCGACCACCTGACGACGCGCAACCTGGACTGGTACCGCACCGGGCTCGTCGGTGGCGGCATGCTCGCGGGTCTGCTCGTGGCCGGGTTGAGTCGCCAGGCTCCGCGTCCCCCGGACACGGGCGGCAGCACGAGCGGCGGCGGGGGCCGGATCAACTGAGCCTGCGCACTCCTCCGCGCGCTCAGTCTCCGCGGGCGCGCACGAGGACCACGGCGAAGCCGATCCCGGTGGCGCCGGCGGCGAGATCCACGGGATCGAAGCCGCCGCTCCCGCGACCGTCCCACAGCTCTTTCGCGAGCCCGAGCGACAGGACGCCGGCCGCGGCGACGCGCCGGTCGCGGGTCGCGATCACGAGCGCGCTCGTGAGCGCGAACGAGAGCCCGGCGTGTTCCAATCGATCGGGCCTGAGGAACCCCGCCTGCCAGGCGCGCACGCGCGGCGCGGGGAACGCGGCGAGCGGCGTTTCCGCGGGCGCGGTCGCGAGGGAGTCGTTCGGGGCGGGCGCGGCGCGCAC
>DATDEX010000262.1:0-8762 GCA_036522895.1 Candidatus Eiseniibacteriota bacterium
GAGCCGCACGCGATCAGGGCGCGCACCTCGATCGCGGTCGCGCACGCGTCGCGCTCGCGATCGCCCGCGGTGCGGAAGCGATGCCGCGCGGCGGCGATCAGTGCGGCCGCGGCACGGTCGTTCCCCTCGCGCGACCAGAGCGTCGCGAGTCCCAGCAGCGACTCGCCGATCCACACCTGGTTCCCCTCGGCGTCGAACGTCGTGAGCGCGCGCTCGATCGCGAGCCGGGCCGCCTCGGGCTGCCCGAGGCGCCAGCTCGCCAGCGCGCCGAAGAGCTCGGCCTTCGCGGTCTCGTAGCGCAATCCCAGCCGGCCGCACGCGACGACCGCTTCGCGCGCCTCCTTGAGAGCGTCCTCGTGCGCGCCGAGCCGGAGCAGGATCTCGGCGCGATCGAGCCGCGCCAGCGCGGCGAGCGACGGATAGCCGCGCGCCTCGGCCTCGTCGCGCACGTGCGCGAGCCCGGCCAGCGCCAGCTCGTGCTTGAGCTCCAGGAAGTCGAGGTAGGCCAGGTTGTACTCGGCGGACAACGCCTCGTTCGCCGCGCCGGCCGCCACCTGCGCGTCGCGCGCGGCGGAGTAGTGCTTGCGCGCCTCGTCGCAGCGCCCGAGCAGCGAGAGGCAGTTGCCGACGTTGGCGCCGATCATGAGTGCGCTGCCCTGGTCGCCCGCACGCTCCAGCGATTTGACCGCGGCGCGGTAGCATTCGAGCGCGCGCTCGGGCAGGTCCAGCCGGTGCCAGAGGTTTCCTTCGTTGTTGAGGAGCCGCGCGAGCGCCGCGCGGTCGCCGGACCGCTCGAGGAGCTTCCGGCCGCGGGCGGCGGCGCGGCGCGCCTCCGCGTAGCGGCCGAGGTACATGAGCGCGTCCACGAGCCCGATCGCGCAGCGGCCCTGCTCGCGCACGTCACCGGCTTTCGCGTACCACTCCGCGGCGCGGCGGTAGGCTGCCGCGGCTTCGCGCGCGCGGCGCAGGCTCCGGAGCACGTGCGCACGCAGGCGCCACAGCGTGCCGCGGCCCGCGGCATCGGCGCGCTTCAGGGCGGCGGCGAACCCGGCATCGAGCCGTTCCAGCGCGGCCGCGGGCTCCGAGCGGCGGAGCGCCTCGACTTGAGCCACGAGCGCTTGCATGCCTCAGAGCTCGATCGTCGGGAGGCGGAATCGCTCGTCGGCATCGCGGAGCTGCAGGGTCAGCGATGCCTGGGGGAGGTTGTCGAGGACGAAGCTGCCCGTCGCGTCGGGATGGACCGTGCGATGTTCCGGCCCGGCCTCGAGGGTGATCGACCAGAGCTGCGGATCGGTCGCGAGGAGACGCCCGCGCACCGACAGCGTGCTCGCGCCCTCGCGCTCGATCTCCAGATCCAGCGAGTGGGTGCCCAGCTTGAAGCGGAGGCGGCGCGCCTCGCCGACCGAGCGGCGGGCCGCGGCCGTGAGGGGCTGCACCGAGGAGTCGAACAGCAGCTCCGCGACGGCGTCGACGAGGCCGCGGACGAGCGACGGCTTCGTGGTGGGTGCGAACAGGGCGACGGCGCGCTGGTGGAGCGAGCGCGGGACCTCGCCGACGCGGTCGGACCGCATCGTGGCGAGGATCTCGCCGAGCGAGCGGACGCGCTCGCGGCAGGCGGGACAGGGACGGCCGAGATGCTCCTCCACCCGCGCCCGCTCCGTGGCGTTGAGGCGCTGCTCGAGAAAATCGAGCGCTGCGCTCGTATCGAGGTGTCGGTCTCGGGACTTGATCTGCTTCACGAGGGGCCTCCTGGTGCGCCGGACGGTGGCGCGGCGAATCTTGATTTCGGACCTTCACTAAAGACAGGTGGGGGGTCAGTCGTCGGTGATACCGTCCGATTCGCCGGATACCTCTTCAAAGTGGCCCTTCAGGCGCTCCATGCACCGGGCCCGGGTCGGACCCAGGGAGCCCACCGGAACCCCAAGTCTTTGGGACAGTTCGGCATACGAGGGCGTCGGGTCCTCGTAGTACAGCGCCTCCAGCAGCCGCTTGCAGCGGTCAGAGACCGCCCCCAGCGCCAGCCGGAGCTGATGCTGGCGCTCCACCTGCTCCAGGTTCGCCCCGATCGCCTCCCCGGCGTCGGCCAGGGTGGCGAACGTCTCCTCCTCGTGGTCCTCCCGGGCCGCCTCGCGCCGGCGTTTGAGCGCGGTCGTGCGGGCGATCCGCTCCGTGGTGCTCGCCAGCCAGCGCACCAGCGTGCGGCCGTCGCGGAGGCGGGGCATTCCTTTGAGGAGCGCGGTGAAAACGTCCTGGAAAACGTCCGCCATGTCCTCGTCGCCGAGCCGGTACGAGCGCCCGATCGAGTAGACCAGTCGCTCGTGGCGGCGGACCAGGGCCTCCCAGGAGCGGGCATCGCCATCGATGCAGCGGGCCACGAGGCGGGCGTCGAGTTCGGGGTCGAGTTCGCCCGAGCCGGGGAGCTTCATAGCCCTACAGGATAACGGGCCGCGGGACAGCCCGCCATGCCCGGTCAGGTATCGAGGGTGGTCCCTTTGGACCGGATGTTTTTGCCCCCTCAGTAGGGCCATCATGTTCACCGTCGGGAGTCTTTACGACAAGCTGGTATCAGACCGGACAAAGACGTCACCTCTCATGACGCAGGCATGATGTCCGGCTTGGCCGCTTCAGGGAGAAACGATGCATTCGCACTGGCTGCTCTATTCCTACGACGCCCTCGGGCTGGGTCACGCCCGGCGCATGACCGGGATCGCCCGCGCCGTGCTGCCTAGCCGCCCCGACGTCTCGGCGCTCCTCGTCACGTGCTCGCCTCAGATCGACGCGCTGCCGGTACCTGCCGGGCTCGACTACGTGAAACTTCCGAGCGCGCGCAAGCTCTCCACCTCCCAGTACGTCGCGCGCACGATGCGCCTCGAGCCCGATCGCCTGCGCGACCTCCGCGCCACGATCCTCGAAGAGGTGGCGCGCTCGTTCCAACCCGACTTCTTCCTGTGCGACAAGTCGCCCTGCGGCCTGATGGGCGAGCTCGCCCCGACGCTCGACCGCCTGCGTACCGAGTCGCCGAACACGCGCATGGTGCTCGGCTGGCGCGACATCCTCGATGCCCCCGCGCAGGTCCGTGCCGAGTGGCGGAAGAACAACGTGCTGTCGCACATCGATCGCTGGTACGACGAGGTGTGGGTGTTCGGCGATCCCGCGCTGTTCGACGTGCGCGAGGAGTACGACCTGCCGCGCCACGTCGCCGATCGCGTCCGCTACGTGGGCTACCTCTCGCCGAGGGTGTCGCCCGAAGCGGTGGCCGACGCGCGCGCCGAGCTCGAGACGCTCGCTCCGGGGGCCCCCGGCACCGGTCCGATCGCGCTCGTGACGGTGGGCGGTGGCGAGGACGGCGAGACGCTCATCGCGCGCTGGATCGCGGCCGCCCGTGCCGGGCTCCTGCCCCGGGATCTGCGATCCGTCGTGGTGACCGGCCCGATGATGCCGGAGGACGCCCAGATGCGCGTCGCCGCGGCGGCTCCGGCCTCGGTAACCGTGACGCGCTACATCGGCGGCCTCGAGGCCTACGCGGCCGCGGCCGACCTGGTCGTGGGCATGTGCGGCTACAACACCTCATGCGAAGTGCTCGGCGCGCGCACGCCGGCCGTGATGGTGCCGCGCGCGAGCCAGCGCGACGAGCAGCGCATGCGCGCCGTGCGCCTTGCCGAGCGCGGCCTCGTCGAAACCGTCGACGGCGTCGAGGTGACGCCGGAGCTGCTGGCGTCCGCCGCGGGCCGCGCGCTCGCGCGCGGGCGGCGCACCACCGATTGTGGCCTGGCCCTCGACGGCTATACGCGCGTGGCGCGCGAGGTCGAGCGGGTCCTGCCCGCGAGGCCGGCGCCGTCCGCGGCCGTGCTGCGAGGGTTGAGCGCATGACGTCTCCGCGGGTCGCCTACGTGCTCAAGGCGTTTCCGCGCCTGTCCGAGACGTTCATCCTCCACGAGCTCCTCGCACTCAAGGCGCGCGGCATCCCGGTGCGCGTGTTCGCGCTCGAGCAGGTGGACGCGCCACTCATGCACGCCGAGGCGGAGCGGCTGCTCCCCGAGGTGACGTTCGTGACCGCGCGCGAGCCCGCCCTCTGGCGCGGCCGCGCGAGCGTACCGCAGAAGCAGCGCCGCTACGCCAACGCCGGCCGCCGCATCGGCAAACAGCTCCGCGCCTGGGGCGCGACGCACGTTCACGCCCACTTCGCCGGCCCCGCAGCCACGGCCGCCGCGTTCGCCGCGGAGGAGGCGGGCATCACGTTCAGCTTCACCGCGCACGCGAAGGACATTTTCGTCGACTCGCTCGACTGGCGCTGGCTCGCGTGGTTGGGCGCTCAGGCGCATGCTGTGGTCACGGTGTGCGACTACAACCGCCGCTACCTCCGGCGCCGCATGCCGCGCGCGCGCGTCGTCCGCCTCTACAACGGCGTGGACCTCGAGCGCTGGGTGGCGCGTCCGGCCTCGAACGGCGCCGCGTCCGCGCACGCCCGGAAAGCGAACGGCGTGGCCCCGAAGCCGGGCCCCGTGGTCACGGTCGGCCGGTTCGTGCGCAAGAAGGGTTTCGACGTGCTCGTCGAGGCGATCGCGATCCTGCGCGATCGCGGCACGCCGCTCCAGACGGTGATGATCGGCGACGGCGCGGAGCACGCGGCCGTCAAGGCCCGTGCGCGCGAGCTCAAGCTCGGCCGGCTCGTCCGCTTCCCGGGGGCGCTCACGCATGCCCAGGTGATGCGGGTCATGCGCCGCGCCGCGCTCGTCGCGCTCCCGTGCATCGTGGACCGCGACGGCAACCAGGACGCGCTGCCCACCGTGCTGCTCGAGGCGTCCGCCTGCGGCGTGCCCGCCGTGGCGACACGCGTCGCCGGCGTGCCCGAGATCGTCCGCGACGGCGTGACCGGGCGGGTCGTCGCCCCGGGGGATGCCGAAGCACTGGCCGACGCACTCTTCTACATGATGTCCTCACCCCGCCGCCGCGCCCGCATGGGTGCCGCGGCCCGCCGGCGCGCGGAATCGATGTTCGATCAGCGCCGCGCATCCCACGCGCTGGCCCGGCTGTTCGCCGAGTCCAGCCGCCTCGTTCACGCCGCCTCTCGACTCCAGGAGTCCCCCCGTGCGCATCGCACTGCTGTGCTCTGATCCCGGTATCCCGCTCGGCAGCGTGAAGGGTGCCTCCGTGCACCTGCGAGCGGTCGCGAGCTCCCTCCTCCGGATGGGCCACCAGGTGTCGGCCATCGTCGCCACGGCCGGCCCGGAGCCGGGCTACGCGCCGCTCACCGAACGGGGCCTGGAGGTGCGCGTGCTGCGCCAGCCGCGCACGGTGCGCGAGATCGACTGGCAGCTCGCGCAAGTGCGCCCGGACCTGGTGCTCGAACGCCTGTCGCTGCTCGCGCCCGAGGGCGCGATCGCCGCGGCCGAGGCCGGGGTACCCCATCTCTACGAGGTGAACGCGCCACTCGACGAGGAGGCCGCCCGTCACCGCAACTTCGATCGCATCGAAGACGCGCGCACCGCGTTCACGCAGGGTTTCGCCGCGAGTCGCGGCGCGCTCGCCGTGTCCGAGGAGGTCGCGGACTGGGTGCGTGGGCTCGCCCCGGAATCCTTTCCGTTGCGCGTGGAGTCGAACGGGGCAGGTCCCGAGTTCCTCGCCCCGCCGGATCCCCAGGAGATCCTCAGGATCGAGCAGCGCCTGCGGCTCACCGGCGGCGAGTTCCGGATCGGATTCGTGGGCTCGTTCCGCCCCTGGCACGACATCGACACGCTGCTGCACGCGGCGAGCGAGCTCGCGCGCAACGTGCCGACCCGGGTGCTCATGGTGGGCGACGGCCCGCAGCGGAACCACGTGCTGCGCACCGCATGGTCGGGCCGCGCCGCGGTCACGCTCGCCGGCGCCGTCCCGCACGCGGAGGTCCCCGCGCACCTCGCGCTCTGCGACGCGGTCGCGGTACCCTACGCGTCCGAGGACGTCTACTTCTCACCCCTCAAGCTGGTGGAGGCCATGGCGGCATCACGTCCGGTGGTCGCGAGTGCCACGGGTCCGGTCAAGCGCGTCGTCACCGACGGGCGCGACGGGCTGCTCGTGCCGCCCGGCGACCGGACCGCGTTCTGTGCCGCGCTCGAGCGCCTCGCGTTCGAACCCGCGCTGCGCGGCCGGCTCGGCGCCGAGGCTCGCCGCACGGTCGAGCGCGAGTACACCTGGGACGCCGTGATCGGGAGGGTGCTCAAGTTCGCGGCCGGCTTGCCGGCGCGGGCGGAGGGCTCGTGGCGGGGCTGATCAAGCGGCTGCGCGACACGCTCCCGCGTCTGTCGCGCGTCTTCACCGCGTTCCTTCCCCGTGTGCGCCCGCACAGCGTCGAGCTGGCGGGCGGACTCGTTCTCGGGATGATCGTCGCGGCCACCGAGGTCATGAAGCCGTGGCCGCTCCAGGTGGTGTTCGACCTGGTGCTCACGACCTACAACCCCACCAAGCCCGGGAAGCACCACCACATTCACGGCCCCTCCGCGCTGGTCCAGCCGTGGCTCCAGGGCCACTCGACCACGAGCATCCTCATCGCGGCGACCGCGGCTATCCTGATCATCTCGGTGGTCGGCGGCCTGGCCGAGTACGGCGAGACGGTCGTGCTCTCGAACGTCGGCCAGCGCATCGTCGCCAAGCTGCGCCGCGACCTGTTCCGCCAGCTCATGCGGCTGCCCACGCTGTTCCACACCAGCCGCCAGCAGGGCGACCTGCTCATGCGCCTGACCGGCGACATCGTGCTCCTGCGCGAGCTCCTCGTGGGCAACATCCTCGACAGCGTCGGCGCGTTGCTCGTCATCATCGGCACGCTGATCGCCATGCTGTGGATGGACTGGCGGCTCACGCTCCTCTCGCTCGCCATCGTCCCGCTCGTGGCGCTCGCGGGTGCCCACTTCAGCCGGAAGATCCGCGACCTCGTGGGGCAGAACCGCCGGAAGGAGGGCCAGCTGGCCTCCAGCGCGGGCGAGGCGCTGGGCGCCATCCACGTGCTGCAGGCGTTCGGCGCGGCGGATCGCGCCTCGAAGGCGTACGAGAAGCAGAACCGCTCGAGCCTCCGCTCCGGCATGAAGGCGGGGCGCGTCGAGGCCATGCTCGCGCGCACGCTCGACCTGCTCACCGCAGCCGGCACGGCGGTGACGCTGCTGCTGGGCGCCACCGCGGTGGCGCGCGGCGAGCTCACGCCCGGCAGCCTGCTCGTGTTCCTGACCTACCAGCGCACGCTGTTCAAGCCCGTTCGCCAGCTGGCGCGCATCGCGGCGCGCTCCGCCAAGGCTTCGGCCTGCGGCGAGCGCGTGCTCGAGGTGCTGGAGACACCCGTCACGGTCACGGACGAGCCCGGGGCGATCGACTGCGGGCGCCTGGGCGGCGCGATCGAGCTGGACCACGTCACGATGCAGTACCCGCGCGGTGACGTCGCGCTCGCGGACGTGTCGTTCTCGGTTCCGGCCGGGGCCGTGGCGGTGATCCGCGGCGAGTCGGGCGCCGGCAAGAGCACGCTGCTGTCACTCATGCCGCGCCTCATGGATCCCACCGGCGGTGTCATCCGGGTCGACGGGCAGGACCTGAAGCGCTTCACCCTCGACTCGCTCCGTTCCCAGATCGCGATCGTGTTCCAGGAGTCGGTGCTGTTCGGGATGAGCCTGCGCGAGAACATCGCGCTGGGTGACCCGAACGCGAGCCCGGAGGAGGTCGAGGCCGCGGCCGAGCGAGCCGGCGTCATGCGGTTCGCGCCCGAGCTCCCGAACGGCCTCGACACCGTCGTGGGCGAGCGCGGGGCCCAGCTCTCGGGCGGCCAGCGCCAGCGCGTGGCGCTCGCCCGCGCGGCGCTCCGGAACGCGCCGATCCTGATCCTGGACGAACCGTTCTCGCACCTGGATGAGGTCAGCCGCGACCACGTCCTGGCCGCGTTGCGCACCGTCTCGTATGGGCGCACCGTGCTGCTCGTGACGCACCAGGACCATCCGGGCTTCACCGCCGACGTCGAGGTGGTGCTGGCGGGCGGCCGGGTGGTCTCCGTGAAGGGAGGAGTCCCGCCGGCGGCCGTGGGCGCCGGCGTGCCGGCATGACCTCGATGACGACCCCACGGTTGCCCGAGCTGGCCGAGCTCCTCGATCCCGCGTCGCTTCACGCACGGCTCTCGGGCGTCGCGGACGCGCGCGCGACCCTGGCCGGCGCGCGGCCGTTCTACCTGCGCTGGAAGCCCGACACGAGCGCGCTGCTCGGCGTCGAACTCGAATGGCGAACCGCCGAGGGCGTGACCCGGACGCTCGCCTCGCTCTACCTGGGCGAGGGACTCTCCGAAGCCGGCAGCAAGGCCGCCACGCTGCGCCTCGTCGAGCCGGTGCTCGGGCCGGCGCTCGCCCGACTCGACGACGCGCTCTACCTCGCGTTCCCGAACGACCGGCTGCTCAAGGGTCTCTCGGCCGTGGCCGACGTGCGCCGGGTCGGAAACCGGCTCACCTCGCCCGGCACGCCGTTCAAGGTGCGCGGGTTCCGGAAGGCGCGCGGCTCGGTCGTGCGCCCGGTCCGCTGGAAGCCGGGGCGCCGGGCGGTGGTCGAGCTCGATCTCGTGTTCGTGAACGACGCCACCTCGGCGAGCGAGCCCTGGCATGCGTACGCGCGCGTCATGCCCGCGAGCGAGCTCGACACGCGGCTCGCCCGCTGGCTCGCCGCCGCGCAAGTGCCCGCCGCCGGCGCGCCCGAGGTCCTGTTCGTGGACCGCGAGCGGAGCTGGTTCGCGACCGCGGTCGCCCCCGGTGCCGCGCTCGCGG
>DATDEX010000263.1:0-8095 GCA_036522895.1 Candidatus Eiseniibacteriota bacterium
CGCCCCGAGCGGGCGGTGGCCTCGGGCGCCCGCCTCGACGTGGGCCTCCTCGTCGAGCGGCGCTACCTCGCGCAGGCCCAGCCGGCGGGCCTCGCCGCGGCGCTCACGACGCGCGGTCACCGCGTGCACCTCGTGGATCCCGGATCGAGGGCGTTCAGGCTCGACATGCACCGCTGGCCCGAGAGCCTCGACCTCGTCATCGCGCGCGGGCGGAGCTGGGAGCTCCTCTGCCTGCTCGCGTGGGCGGAGTCGCGCGGCGTCCCGACCATCAATCATCGCGCCGCGATCGGCGCCGTGCACAACAAGGCCGAGATGGCGGTCGTGCTCGAGAACGCCGGGATCCCGACGCCCTGCACCTGCCTCGCGCCGGCGCAGGCGCTCGACCACATGGTGCAGGCATGCGGGGTGAGGTTTCCGCTCGTCTTGAAGCCCATCTTCGGCGACAACGGCCGCGGCCTGCGCGTGGTGCGCGACCGCGCGGAGCTCGCCACGGTCCAGTGGCCCGAGGCCGCGATGCTCGTTCAGGAGCTGCTGCCGAGCGACGGGTACGACCGGAAGATCTACGGCATCGGCGACGAGATCTGGGTGGTCATGAAGCCGTCGCCACTCGCGGCCGCGACCGCCGCCGGGGCGCTCCGCGCCCCTGACCCGGCGCCGGAGCCCGTGCCCGTCATGCCGGGGGACCACGAGCTCGCGGCCCGCTGCCGCCGGGCGTTCGGGCTCGAGCTCTACGGCATCGACTGCATCGAGACGCCGCAGGGCGCGGTGGTGATCGAGGTCAACGATTTCCCGAATTACACGGGCGTCCCCCGGGCCAGCGAGCGGATGGCCGAGCACGTGCTCTACCTCATGCAGCGTGCGCTTCGCACAGGGAGGAGACGATGAAGCGGATTGGATTCCTGATGGTGTCGCACCCGAGGTCGCACAAGAGCCCGATCATGGCCGAGGTCGTTCGGCTGCTCTCGGAGTGGGGGGCCAAGGTGCAGGTCATCCACCCCGAACGCCAGCTCCTCGACCTCTCCCGGCTGCGGGTCGAGCACGATCTCTACATCCTCAAGGCGAGGACCGACATCGCGCTCAGCATCGCCGGCTGTCTCCACGCCCAGGGCGCCGCCATCCTCAATCCCTACCCCGTCTCGATGCTGCTGCGGGACAAGATCATCACCTCGCGCGTGCTCCAGGCGGCGGGGCTCCCGACCCCGGCCACGTACGTCGCCACGCGCCCCGAGCAGCTCGCGCGGCTGCTCGAGGAGGGGCCGCTCGTGGTCAAGCCCTACCGCGGGTCCGGCGGCGATGGTGTGCGCATCGTCTGGGATGTCGACGAGTTGGACAGCCTCCCCACCGACCACGATGTCGTCTTCGCGCAGCGCTACCACAAGCCCGAGGGACCGGATCGCAAGATCTACTGCATCCAGGGGCAGGTGTTCGGCGTCCTGCGGGGCTGGCCGGCGCGCAGCTACGAGGAAAAGCTCGGCGAGCCGTTCACGATCACGCCCGAGCTGCGGGACATCGCGCTCCGCTGCGGCGAGGCGTTCGGGATCGACCTCTACGGACTCGACATCATTCAGAGCGCGGGCACGCACTACGTGGTGGACGTCTGCAGCTTCCCCGGCTTCAAGGGAGTGCCCGACGCCGCGCTGAGGGTGGCCGACTACATCAACTGGGCCGGGGACCGGGTGCTGGCCGGCGAGTCGTTGGCGACGCCCGCCCGTGGGGGGAAGGTGGGGGTATGAAGGCGATCGTGATCGGACCTGGCCGGATCGGATGCGGATTCGTCGGGCAGATGCTCGCGAAGTCCGGATTCGAGGTCGTGTTCCTGGCGCGGAACGCCGTCCTCGTCGAGCACCTGAACCGCGTGCGGCACTACCTCGTCAAGCTCTCCGACGGCCACAGGACCGAGGAGGTGACGGTCGACGGCGTGCGGGCGGTCGGCACGTTCGACACGCTGCGCGCGATCCGCGAGATCGCCGAGGCCGATGTGGTCGCCACCGCGGTCGGAGCCGGCAACCTGCCCGAGATCGCCCCGCTCATCGCGTTGGGTCTCGGCGGGCGCAGGGTGCCCACGAACGTGCTCGCGTTCGAGAACATGCCGCACGCGTCGCGGCGATTGCGCGACTGGATCGCGGGCCGGCTGCCGGCGCGGGCGCGCGGCATGACCCACGGGTTCGCCGGTGCGCTCGTGAGCCGGGTCGTCGCCCGGCGGATCGGGGACCCGGCCGAGGACCGGCCGCTCGTGTTCGTGGGCGACGCGGAGAGCGAGTTCCGCGTGGATGCGCCCGCGCTCGTTCCGCCCTTGCCGGCGATCGAGGGCATGATCCCCACGGAGCAGTACGAGGCGTGGGTGAAGCGCAAGCTCTACACGTACAGCGCCGGCCACGTCGCGGCCGCCTACCTCGGCTATCTCAAGGGCTACCACTACATCCACACCGCGATCCGCGATCGGGAGATCCGGGCTGCCGTGCTCGCGGCGCTCGCGGAGGGCCAGCGCGGCCTCGTGGCGCGCTACGGGCCCGAGATCGGCGGCACGCCCGCCGATCTGCTCGCGATCATCGAGCGCTACGAGAACGCGACGCTGGGCGACCGGATCGAGCGCGTGGGGCGCGATCCCAAGCGGAAGCTCGCGATGAACGAGCGGCTCGTGGGCGCCGCGCAGCTCGCCGTGCGTGCGGGCGTGCCCCCGCGGCACCTGGCGCTCGCGGCGGCGGCGGCGCTGTGCTTCGAGGATCCGGACGACGCCTCGGCCGCCGAGCTGGGCCGTGAGCTCGAGCACGCGGGCCACGCCAAGACCATCGAGCGCGTGTGCGGACTCCACCCCGATCGCGGGCTCGGAAAGCTCGTCCGACAGGACTGCGACCGTTTCCTGAACGGGCGGAGCGGCGGTGGCCTGCTGCTCCGCCTCGGCTCCGACCTGTGGAGCTGCGGCGAGGACGCCCCCGCGCTCGCAAACGGGAACGCCACGCACGATTCGGTAAACAACGCGCACGCGGCGGCGGCACCGCACGCGAACGGCGCGAGCGCCGCGACGAACGGCGCGAACGGGCATGCCGGGGAGCCGGCGGCGGCCGCGAACGGTATCGCGCGGGCGCGACGCGCGCGGCGCCGGGCCGGCGACGGCTGCAAGGTGTCGTTCATGCTCGTGCGGCGCGTGCCGCCCGTTCCGAGCCCGGTCCTGGTCGAGGTGTTCCACCTGCTCGAGCGGCGTGGCTTCGTCGTCCACTCGGGGATCGCGGAGGAGATGGTCCAGCGCCCGGACGAGCTCGCGGTCGAGCACGACCTCTACGTGCTCAAGTCGCACACGGAGCTCGCGTTGAGCCTTGCGGGCGTGCTGCATCACCAGGGGGCGCGCATCCTCAACCCGTACCCGAGCTGCAACGCCATCCAGAACAAGATCGTCACCTCTCGGCTGCTCCGGGCCGCCGGGATCCCCGCCCCGGCGAGCTGGGTCACGGGCGATTTGAAGCTCGTGCGCGAGGCGGCCGAGCGGGGCCCGCTCATCTTGAAACCCTACCTCGGCCACCGCGGGCAGGGCCTGCACATCGTCCGCGACCCGGACGAGCTCGCCGCGCTGCCCGCCCCCGAGCACCCCGTGATCGTCCAGGAGTACATCGAGGGAAGCCACGAGGACTTGAAGATCTACGTCGTGGGCGACGAGGTGTTCGGGGTTCGGAAGCCCTTCTCGCCGACGAGCTTCACCCGTAGCGGCCGGCCCGCCGCGCTAGACCCCGCCATCAAGGCGCTGGCACTCCGCTGCGGCCGCGCGCTCGGGCTCGGGCTCTACGGCATGGACCTGGTGGAGAGCGACCGCGGCGCCTGGGTTGTGGATGTGAACACGTTTCCGGGCTACAAGGGCGTCCCCGGGATCGCGCCGAAGATCGCCGCCTACATCGCACGCTACGCGCTCGGGCAGATCACGCTCGCGGAGCCGAGCTGCGAAGAATTGCCTGAGCCCATAATGGGGTGATCCCCCGATTGAGATTTTGTCAACACATGCGAAACTCGAAGGAAGCTTCAGCGAGAGGAGGGCGGATCCCAACACACGGCCGCGTGGCCGCGACGATCCTCACCCCGGCAAAGGAGTTCTTCCCATGAGACACCCATCGCTCATGGCGTGGATCAACTCGCGAGCGTCGATCTCGGCTCTGCTGGTCTCCGCCTCCTTGCTTCTGCCCTCCTGCGACAGGTCGCCGCGCCAGGAGCTGCGCCTCCTCGGGCCCCAGGATGCGGCATCGCAGTCGACGGGCCGACCCGGCTCCACGAGCTTCAGCGGTGAGGCCACCGCGCTCCGCGCCACCGTCCTCGGATCGACGACGACGATCTCGCACGCGGGCCCACTGCCGGGCTCGGGCGGCGCGCAGGAGGCCTCGCTCCTCGACGCCACCGTTCCGGGCGTCGCGACCGCGCACGTCCTGCACGCCAGCACCGTCGCCCAGGGCGAGCATTCCCGCTCCGAAGCCTCAACCGCGGACTTGAACCTGACGGTCGGCGGACAGACGGTCGGGGCGTCGCTGCTCATGGCCCGGGCCGAGGCGCGGTGCGTGAGCGGCACCGCGCAGACGAGCGGCTCGTCGCAGGTGGCCGACCTCGTCATCAACGGCCAGTCGATCGCAGTTTCGGGTGCTCCCAACCAGACCGTGTTCCTCCCGCTCGGCGCCGGCCGGGTGATCGTGAACGAGCAGACCGCGGGGCCGGGCAGCATCACGGTGAACGCGCTGCACGTCATCGTCACCGGCGTGGCCGACGTCGTGGTCTCGTCGGCGCACGCCGACATCGAGTGTGCCGGCCAGCCCAACTGCGACAGCTCGCGTGACTTCGTCACCGGGGGCGGCTGGATCACCGGCACGCCGTCCGGCGCGAAGGGCACGTTCGGTGTGGCCGGCGGCGTGAAGAACGGCGCGCTCTGGGGCCATCTGACGTACATCGACCACGGTCCCGGCGGCCCGAAGGTGAAGGGCACGGGCGTGACGGCGTACGTGATCGTCAATCCCACCACGCGACACATCGAAGGGACGTGCGAGGTCAACGGCCAGACCGGTTTCACCTACAAGGTGGACGTGGCCGACAACGGCGAACCGGGCCGGAACGACACGTTCGCGCTCCGGCTTTCCAACGGTTACTCGGCCTCGGGAACGCTCGGGGGCGGCAACATCCAGCTCCACTTCCCCTGCCCCTGAACCGGACTGAAGCGGGCAGACGTACGGGCGGGCCTCGCTAACGCGAAGCCCGCCCGCTGTGTTGCTCCCTCGCGAATCGCTGGCGGATCGAAGTTACCCCGCCCCCCGCTCAGGCTCCGGGGCGGATGTTCTGGTTCATCCGGAACAGGTTCCCGGGATCGAGCTTCGCCTTGATGCGCGCGAGCCGGTCGTAGTTGGCGCCATAGGCGCCGGCGCGCACCCGCTGCGCCTCCTCCTCGGGCATGAAGTTCACGTAGACGCCCCCGGTCGCGTGCGGTGTGAGCGCGTCGAACAGCCCGCGCGCCCAGGCGATGCACGCCTTGTCGTCCGCCGCGTTGGCCCAGCGGGTGTGGATGTTCACCACGTACTGGAGCTCGCGGTGCGGATACGCGGTCGCCGTGGCCGCCACCTTGTTGATCGCGCCGCCGAGCTGCGCGAACGCGATCTCGCAGTCCGGCGAGGGCAGCTTGCCCGCGAACTGGAGCAGCACGTCGATGGCCTCGTCGGTCAGGCGCGTGAAGCTGTGCGACTTCCAGTAGTTCCGCATGCCGGGTGTGAGCAGCGGATCGAGGATCGTCTGCCAGACGGTGAACGGGTGCGGCGCGATCACGTCGGCGAGCGGCTTTCCGAGGGCGCGGAGCGGGGCCATGACCTTCTCACCCTTCGCCACGTCGCCGCTGTAGCAGGCGGCGAAGGCGAGGATCTCCTTGCCGTGCCACTCGGGCGGCAGGAACGGCAGCGGCGGCGCCTTGCGGAGCACGAACCACACCGCGAGCTCGTCGGGCGCCTCGGACGAGATGCGGCGGTACTCGCGGAGCAGCTCCCTGGCCTGGGCGAGCGGGTGGACGATCAGGCCCGAGAGCACCTCGGGGCCGACCTTGTGCAGCTTGAACTCGAACGACGTCACCACGCCGAAGTTGCCACCGCCGCCGCGGATCGCCCAGAACAGGTCGGGCTCGTTCTGCTCGCTCGCCTGGACCAGCCGGCCGTCCGCGGTGACGACGTCGGCCGAGATCAGGTTGTCGATCGAGAGCCCGAACGTGCGGCTGATCCAGCCGAAGCCGGCCCCGAGCGTGAGCCCGGAGACGCCGGTGGTGGAGTTGACGCCGACCGGGGTCGCGAGCCCGAATGCCTGGGTCTCGCGGTCGAGCTCGCCGAGCGTGACGCCGGGCTCGACGCGCGCCGTGCGCTTCGCGGGATCGACCCGCACGGACTTCATGGGCGTGAGGTCCAGCATGAGCCCGCCCTCGCAGACCGCGCTCCCCGCGATGTTGTGGCCCCCCCCGCGCACCGAGAGCAGCAGCCCGTGCTCGCGCGCGAACGTGATCGCCCGCATCACGTCGTTGACGCCCGCGGCGCGCACGACGAGCGCCGGCTTGCGGTCGATCATCGCGTTCCAGATCGTGCGGGCCTGCTCGTAGCCGGGCTCGCCCGGCAGGCAGAGGCTGCCGCGAAGCTGGGCGCGCAGGCCGTCGACGATCTCGGCGGAGAGCACGCGCGTGGCGCCATCTGCAGTCTTGAGAGTGGTCTGGGTCATGTCGAGGATCCCTTTCGAGTGGGCGTGGGGGTCGCGGCCATGCCACCGGGCGGCGCGTGGAGCCGGTGGGCCGGCCGGCATGATAGCCGAGCGGAGCCACGGGCCGGGAACGCTATTCCTCGCACGCGCCCAGGTCGGGCGGCCGCGAGCGGGTACGAGCGGGCGGTGCGATCCGTGACCGGGCGCGACGGCACCGGAGCCGCACCCGGCTCGGGCGTACGCCGGCTCCCTCTGGCATCATGCCGCCATGCCTTCGGTGCGTTTGGGGCACCCGGACCTGCTGGCCGATCCGGCGGCACTCGGGAGCGTGCTGGGCCCGATCGAGGCGCTCGCGCGCGAGCCGATAGACGTACCCGGCTACTCGGGCGCCCGCTTCGAGAGGGTCTCCGTGCGCTCGAGGGATGGCCGCCCGCGGAAACTCGTTCTCAAGCGGGCTCGTCTCGACGCCGACTGGACCGCCTGGCGAACGGCGGACGAGTTCGGCCGGGCCATCCTGCCGCTCGAGGCGCCGGCGTTGGCCGGGATCTGGCAGGCGTTCGCCAATCCCTACGTCGCCCATGCCGTGGCCCAAGGTGAGGTCGGGCTCCTGATGGAGGACCTCTCGCCCCAGCTCCTGCCTGATGCGAGAGCGCCGCTCGAGGAGCGCGCCGAGGCGGCGCTGGTGGACGCGCTCGCGCGGCTGCACGCGCGCTACTGGGAGTCCCCGGCGCTCGACGAGCCCCGGCTCGCGGCCGCCCCGAGCGTGCTGGGTATGCTGGGGCCGCGCCTCGCGCGCGAGGCCGTGTCTCAAGCGAGCCTCTCCCCCGTGATCGAACGCGCCATCCGGGGCTGGGAGCTCGCACTCCGCCACCTGCCGTCGGGCATCGCGGACCGACTCTCGCGTCCTCCGGAAGAGATCATCCACCGCTGGGGAGCGCTCCCGCGGACGCTCTGCCATGGCGATGCCAAGGTGGCGAACTTCGCGATCCTGCCCGACGGGCGAGTCGCGGCTTTCGACTGGGGCTGCATGGCCGCCGCCCCGGCCGCGCTCGACCTCGGCTGGTACCTGGCCGTGAACGCGACGCGGATCCTGGGCAGCAAAGAATCGTTCGCCGCGCGCTACCGCGGCCGGCTCGAAGCCGCCCTCGAGCGGCCGCTCCCCGAAGACACGTGGACCGCCATTGTCGATGCCGCGATCGAGGCCGGGGCCATGCTCCTGCTCTGGTCCAAGGCGCTCGCGCTCGAGCGCGACGACCCCGCCGCCAGAGCCGAATGGAACTGGTGGGTCGAGCAGCTCGGGCGCAACTGAGCGGCGCTCAGGCCGTCTTCAACCGAGCCCACGCGGCAGGCCCACCCCCGCGCACGTCGCGCACGCTGGCTGGCACGCAATGGCCGAGCCGGGCGGGCG
>DATDEX010000264.1:0-34868 GCA_036522895.1 Candidatus Eiseniibacteriota bacterium
TCGCGATGTAACCCGCGACTCGCTCGTTCCACACGATCGTCCGCGCGCAGTTGGCCGGGTCGGCGAGGACCTTCGTTTTCCAGTGCGCGAGGAAGACACTCCAGTCCTCGCGCGGAGGAAACGCCGCCATCCGGGTCGACGTGGGGTCGAGCTGCTGCTCGTAGAAGATCGGCAGATCGGTTTCGACGACGTCGCGAAGCATGCGCTCCCTCGGTGGTGTGGCTCGCCGTTCACTGTAGCCCAGGTCCGGGCCTGAATTCCCGAGTTCCACAGCCCGAGGTCGCCACGGCTCGTGCACGTCGGTCCGACCCGATAGAGGCGATGCCGCGCGACGTCCAAGAGCGCCTCGCCCACCGAAGCTCCGAGTCAGCGGGACGCCTTCGCCGATCGGAGCCACGCCAGGAACGCGCGCACCGAGAGGATCATCCCGGTACCGCCGAGCGCGCCAAGCGCCCAGAGCGTCCAGATGAAGACGAGACCGCCGCTGGACTGCGCGATCTGATTGATGTGCGCGCCGCGGAAGTGGACCGCGGGCATCCCCAGCGCGAAGAGGCCGATCAGGAATCCGCTCACGGCGCCCGCGCGCCTGCCCTCTCCCGTCAGCGTGGCGTACAGCAGCATCGCGACCACCAGCACCGCGATCATGGACGCGAAGTTGAGGGACGAGATTCCGCGTGCGATGTCGTCCGAGACGTGAAGCATCAGCAAGGTCAGCGAAAGCAGCGACGTCACGGTGAGGAGTCGGCCAGTGGTCATGGGCGAATGTCCCTCATATTGCGTTCCATGATCGTTCGGTGAGCCCGTTCAAATCTGACGATCCCGGGGGAAATGGTCAACCGCGGCCGCCTGCGCGGTCGGGTTGGTCCGGGGAGGAACGGCTGGAGCCCAGTGGGGCCCGGCTCCGGCCGAATCGGACAACCATCGCCGTCAACCCGCGCCCACGTCGCGGTCCCCGCTGTTCGGCTGGAATGCCCCGTCACAAATGGGCATTGAAACGCGAACATTCGACGTCCTGGAATTCCGCGGTCCGGCCGCGAGATGAGGTGCCCCATGCAAACTGCGCTCGAAGTCGTTCGCTCGTCCTCGTGCGGCCTTGCGATGCTGGTGCTCGCGCTCTTCGCGCCGGGCGTGGAGCGCGCCGCGGCCACACCCGCCGTCCAGTGGCGCGAGCTGCGCGCTCCCGCGCGATCCGCGCAGGTGATGGTGTGGGATTCCCGTCGCCAGCATGCGCTCATGCTGGGCGGCGACCTCAGGGTGGGTGAACCGTTCGGCGGTGTCTAGCAGCTCGTGCGGGACGCCTCTCCCCGTTGGGAACCGGTCGCCACGATCGGGGCCGGGCCGCTGCCGCGCTCCGGACTCTCGGCGGTCTACGATTCGTTGCGCAACCGCGTGCTCGTGTTCGGCGGACGCGGCCTGTGGCCCGACGCGGGCTCGAACGAGTTGTGGGCGCTGTCGCTCGCGGGAACGCCGGCTTGGACGCTGCTCGACCCGGGCGCGGCACCGCTGCCCCCGGCCCGCTCGTTCGCGAGCCTCGTCCTCGATACACAGGACCGACTCGTGCTCTTCGGCGGTGAGGGCGCGGCCTCCGCGGACTCCGACGTGTGGGTGCTCCCGCTCGGCGCCTCGACGCCACGAGACACTCGGTCGCTCCTGACCACATGTGGTCCTGGCCCCTGGACGGGCCCGGCGCGTGGACGATCGTGCCGATCGAGGGGCGGGCGCCGCTGGGGACGTCGGGAATGCAGAGCGCCTACGACCCCGCGGGCGACCGCGTCATCGTGCTGCCCCCCGCGTCCGAGCTCGATTCCGTGCCCGTGCTCGAGCTGGCCGGGAGCGCGCCGCGCTGGGTCCGCCTCGCGGTCGCGGGCGGTCCGCCCCCCGATCGTTCGGGTGCCGCACTCGTCGTGGACCAGGCCCGGGGTCGCCTGCTCGTGGAGGGCGGCGTCTACCCGAGCTACGACGGCTCCCACCTGCGGGACCTGTGGTCGCTCTCGCTCTCGGGAGCCCCGCAGTGGACCGATCCGATTCCCGCCCGCTCCGACCCCTCGTTCGCGACGCGCCAGGGCCTCGTGCTCGATCCCACGCTCGATCGGCTACTCCTCATCGCCGGCACCGGCCAGTCGTTCACGGACCTCGGCGACCGGAACACGCTCTACTCCGCTCCGCTCGAGGGACTCGCGGGCTGGACCGACCTCGACCCGGACAACCTGTCCCCGATCCACGGCCAGGGGGTGGCGTTCTACGACGCCGCGGCGCATCGCGCGCTGTTCTGGAACGGCACGCTGTGGGAGATCACCTGGACGTTCGGCACGCCCGACGCGCTCGGGGCCGCGACCGTGTTCGCCGATGGGAGCGGCGTCCACGTCCACTGGCCCGGGCCGCTCGTGGCGCCCTATGCCGCTGCGATCGACCGCACCCTGGACGACGGTCAGTCGTGGACGCGGGTCGCGAGCGTCGCGGAGCAGCCCGACGGCTCGCTCGATGTCACCGACGCCCAGCCCACGGGCGGCGCGAACCCGATCCGGTATCGGGCGGTGATCGAGCGAGGCGGCACGCTCCGCGTGATCGGAACGGCGGCGATCGATCTGCTCTCCGCGCCGGGACACGGTCCGCTGCCCCGGGCGTTCGCGCTCGCGGCGCTCCGCCCGAATCCGGCGTCCGACCAGGTCACGCTCGAGCTGGCGTCGCCGGCGGAAGCCGGGGTGAGCATCGAGATCTTCGACACCGCGGGCCGCCGCGTGGGCGCGGTCGCGCGCCGCCGGATCGAGGCGGGCGTGACGGGTTTCAGCCTGCCGCTCGCGCGCGGGCTCGCGCCGGGGCTCTACCTGGTGCGCGCGCGCGACCGCGCGCACACGGCGCAGGCGAGGCTCGTGGTCGCCCGCTGAGGTGTGGGGCCCCGCCACCGCGGCGGGGCCCGCCGCCTCACGCGACCTGCTTCAGCGCGTCGCCCAGCTCGTGGCCTTTGCCGATCCGGTGCGAGCGCAGCGAGCTGGCGAGCATGGACTTGAGCATCTGGCGGTCGAGCGCCAGGCCCTGGGCCTTCGCATCCCGATCCAGCTGGTCCAGCAGCGCGCTGACGACGCCCGGGAGCTGCTCGCCGACGCCGCTCCAGTTCGCGCGCATGTACTCGCCGATCTTCGGATGCTGCTCGCGCGCGAACTGTCCCAGCATGTGGAGCTGCTCCGTCGTGACGGCACCCTGTCCGAGGCGGATCACGTTGCCGGTCACCGAGACGTTCACCTTCACGACGCGCTTGAGCACGAGCAGGAACACGAGCACGTCGAAGATCACGAACCCGATCATCAGCCCCGTGAATGATCCGTGCACGATCAGCCTCCCCGCCGTACGCCGGCGCTCGCCGGCGACCGTACGCCGGCGTGCTCGCGCACGGCGGCCGAGATGGGTTCCGGGCGCAGGCGCGCATGGCGCCGACCCGACCACGCGGTGTAGGCCGCGCGAACGAGCGGAAACGGTGCCGCCACCGCGAGCGCGGTGGCCCCAAGCGGGTTCGAACTCATGCCCGGGTTATCGGCCGGTGGGCGGCCAACCTTCTGGCGAGGGCCGGGACCGCCCGGGCTTCGCGCGGGGCGATGAGCAGCGGGTCGAGGCGATGACGGCGGCCGCCGCGCGAATCGTGCCGAAAGAGCCGAGCGCCGTCACCTGATCACGCACGCGCGCGTCACCAACGAGCTTCCGCCTCGCGTGAGCCGGATCAGGTAGATCCCGGGAGGCAGCGCATCGCGCGCGGCCAGCGCGACCACGTGATCCCCGGGACCGAGCGCGCCCACGTCGCGCGAAGCCACCCTCCGCCCAGCGACATCCCATAGCTCCAACTTCGCGCTCGCGGCGTCCGGGAGCGAGAGGTAAACAGTGAGCCCGCGCGGCGCTGGATTGGGCGAGGCGCCAATCAGCGTGAAGCGTAGTCGCGGCACGAACACTTCCACGGCCGCGGTCGAGCCGGCGGCCGCGCCGGCAACCCAGGTCATGCGGTAAAAGTATCGAGTCTCGGGTCGTGCACGGGTGTCCTCGAACTGCAGGATGCCGTCCACGCCGGACTGTACGGCCCCCACCGGGGTCCAGGGGCTCGAGTTCGTGCGCCGTTCCACGGTCGCGACCTGATTCGACTGGCCGCCTTGCCACTGCAGCAGCACACGCCACGGCCCGGCCTGCGCGCGTACCAGCGAAAGCGGTCTGGGCACCAACGCGCTCGATGCCAGCGCCCAGCTGTCGAATCCCGAGTCGTTCCCCGAGTACTCGTCCACCTGGCCCTGCAGCAGCAGCACCTGGTCTCGCTCCGAATCGAACACGCCCGCAGCACCCTCACGTGCTTGCGGGATGTCCCCGTTCATCGCGGCCGGCGCCCAGCTCGCGCCCTCGGCCAGCGGCAGAATCCAGGTGTCGGATGCGCGCTCTGCTTCGGCGCCCGTCTCGTCCTGCAGATGCCCGCCGAACAGGACGATGCGCTGCCGGCGCGGGTCGTACACCATGGTGGCGTTCATGCGCGCCGACGGACGAATGGCCGATGGAATGGGCGCCCACGCCGGCTCGCCGCCGAACGAAAGCTGCCACGTGTCGTTCAACTTGCCCGAGCCATCATCGCCGCCAAACACGATCATCCGGTCGCCAGCCGCATCGTAGACGGCGCCGTGTCCAAACCGGGGGCCGGGCCCGTCGCCCGCGGGGGCGAGCCTGGTCCATTGCGGCGCGCCGTCCAGCGACAGCGCCCAGAGGTCGCCCAGCACCTCGCGGTCGCGCGTGCCGCCAAATACCAGCATTCGCCGCCGCACCGGGTCCAGCACCGCCGAGTGCATGGCACGAGCGGGCGGCACGCTGTCACCCGTGGGCACCGCGCTCCATCCGGACCCGGTGGGAAGCGGGGCACGCCAAAGCGCGTTCGTGGCCGCCTCCTCGCCCGTCGTCGCGCTGTGCTCGACTCCCCCGAACGCGATGAGCTGATCGCTCGCCGGGTCCAGGATCATGGAGTGCCCCCAGCGCGCGGGCGGCAGCGAATCGCTGGACACCTGCGTCCAGGTCGGGCGCGGCTCCATCGCGAGGCTCCACAGGTCGCTCATCACGACCAATTGGCGGCGGCCATTGTACGGGGAGGCCTGCGCCAGGCGGCCGCCGTACACCAGCGTGCGATGACGCGCCGCGTCGAACACGGCCGCGTGCAGATTGCGGGGCGGGAACGTCAGCCCGTCGCCTGGCTCCAGCAGCGTCCACCGGAGTTCGGCCCCGAGCGGCAGCGCCCACGTGTCGCTCGTCTTCCCTCCGTAGAACACCAGCCGGTCGCGGGTGGCGTCGTACACGGTGGTGGTGGTGGCCCGGGGCGAAGGCGGATTCTGCGCTTCGAGCTGACTCCAATCGAGCGAGTCGCCGAACTGAAGCGCCCAGGTGTCGCGCAGGATGGGATCGCCACCCGCATCGTTCTCGCCGCCGAAAACGATCATGCGATCTCGCCGCGAGTCATACGCGGCCGCGCAGGCGTGGCGGGGTTGCAGGGTGTCGCCGCGCGGACTCAGCTGCACCCAGGCCAGCGAGTCGGTGAGCGTCAGCGCCCACACCTCGCGACGAGAATGGCCGCCAGTGTTGCGTTCGCGGTCGTAGCCGCCAAACATCACCATGCGCTGGCGCACGGGATCGTAGATCGCCGTCGACATGGTCTGCGGGCTGGGCCGCGTTCCCGAAGGCTCGAGCAGCGTCCAGTGCGCCGGCGCCGACAGCGAGAGGGCCCACAGGTCGTTCTCGAGCTGGTCCCGCTCGAACGCGTAGGTGCCGAATACCAGTATCTGCCGGTGGATAGGGTCGTACACGGCGCAGCCCTGCATCGAAATGCCCGGGCCGCTCGCACCGGAAACGATCTGCGTCCACCGCGGCGTGCCCGAAAGCGACAGCGCCCACACGGCAGCGTCGTCGGTGTGAGCCACCCCGCCATACACGATCATGCGCTCGCCCACCGGATCGTACACAGCGAGATGAGCGCTTCGCGCCGACGGGCGCGGGCCCTCGACCGCGAGCGGAGTCCACGGCGCATCGCCCGACAGCGGCTTCACCCACACATCGGCACTGGGCTCCTGTTCCGCGGCGCCGCCGTACATGACGTATCGATCGTGCACCGGATCGATGATCATGCTCGAAAACTCGTAGCCGATGAGCGGCACCTGCGACCAGGATTCCGCCGCGGGCGCATCGTCGCGGCTCGCCTGGGGCGAGACCTGGCGATTGGATGCGACTCGTTGGGCGGCCATGAGCGCGAGGCGCGCCACGTGCGCCGCCGCGGTGTCAGGCGGCGTTCCGGGTGCGGATGCCTCACGCCGCACGACCCACTCTTCGCGGGGACCTTGCGCCTGCGCACGCGATTTCCCCGGCGGCGCAAGAACGCCGAACAACGCCAGGAGCGCACAGACGCGGCCCATCTGAATCAGCATCCTGGCGACCTTGGGAAGAGGTTGGAGTCCGCTACCCGTGCACGCAACGCTCCATGAGTGTACTCCGACGGTCAGCCGTAGGGGCCCATTGAAATCAGGTCGCACCGGTCGAGGAATGCGCTGCCCGGCGCCCCGCGGCCGTGCAAATCCGGGGCCGCGACATGACGGGAGCGACCGTGGCGCGGTTCCCCGGCCCCATCCATCCCGGATGGGACCATGGTCCCGCTTCACGCTCCCTCAGCGACTCCCGGATGCCCTCGCCGCTACTGAAGGACGATCTCGGCAATGTCATCCGAGAGCGGGATCAGTCCGAGCCGCCCGCCGCCCTCGAGGTTGGTGAGGATCACGACCGCGAATCGCTGGTCGGGAAGCATCCACAGTTCGGCGCTGCAGCCCGGCTGCACGCCACCGTGCTCGACCACCCTGCCCGGCCGGGATTCCTTCCGCTTGCCGATGAACCAACCACAGCCGTAACCCGTCTCGAGGCCCGCGACCGTCTTCTGGCTCTGGAACGCTTGCGCGAGCGACGTCTTGTTCAACAGGCCTCCGGTCTCCAACGCGATCGCGAAGCGCGCGAGATCGCCCGCGGTCGAGAGCAGCCCGCCGGCGGGGAGCTTGTAGCTCGGATCCATCAAGACCGCGTTGCGCCATTGCCCGTCGAACTTCCCGTAGACCTTCGGTGAGTAGCCACGCGCACGCTTCGGCACGATGACGGATGGATCGTCGGCCAGGGTATGCAGCATGCCCGCGGGTTCGAACACGTTCGTGCGCATGTAGTCCATGTAGCTCGAGCCCGAGGCGCCCTCGATCACCACGCCGAGCAGCGTGTAGCCGAACGTCGAGTACGTGAACTGCGTGCCGGGCTCGTGCAGGAGCGGGTCGTCCTTGAATACCTCCAGGGCCGTGGCGAGGGTCTCGTAATGCGTCGTCCGCTCACCCTCGCCCGGCTTGTAATGACGAATGCCACTGAGATGACCGAGCAGCTGGCGGGTCGTGATCGTCTGCGCTTTGGCCGGGAACCCCGGCGCGTATTTCTGCACCGGCGCGTCCAGATCCAGCTTGCCGCGCTCGGCGAGCTGCATCGCGGCGGTCGCCGTCAACGGCTTGGTGACCGAGGCGATGCGAAACACCGTGGACGTCTCCGCCGGCACCGCGTTCTCGACGTCGGCGAGGCCATAGGCGTTCTGCCAGCGGATCTGCCCGTCGATGACGATCGCGATCGCGAGCCCCGGGATGTGGTTCCGGTCGATCACCGCGGTGATCGCGGAGTCTATCGTCGCAATCTTCGCGGGGGGCAGGCGCCCGGCGGCGTGGACCGTCGCGGTGGCGCTCGTGACGAACGAGAGGACGGCGACGACCGAAAGGATCCGCATCGGATGGCGAGCCTCGAACAAGATCGGATCTCCTTGCGGATGTTCGGGCGAGTCACCGTCGGAACCGTCACGCGCCCGCATCCGACCCTCTACCCCGACGGGTTTCTCCGCCGCACGACCAGCGGGCTCGATCCGGTCCAGCGCTTGAACGCGCGCGAGAAGCTGGCCGGCTCGGAGAACCCCAGTTGAAAGGCCGTCTCCTTCACCGAGAGTCCGGCTCCGTTCAGGTACCGAAGCGCCAGCGCGTGGCGCAGGTCGTCCAGCACTTTCTCGAAGGTCACGCCCTCCGCCCTGAGCTTACGGAAGAGTGACTGGCGGCTGAGCCCCATCTTGCTCGCGACCACGCTCATGGTGGCCTCGCCGGTCGGCAACAACGGCTTCACGAGGTCCTCGACGCGGCCACGCGTGGAATTCGAACTCTCGAGTCCCCTGAGCAGTGCTTCCGAATGCGCGACCAGGACGTCGAGCACGGGGCGCGAGGGGGTCGGCGGCGTCATCGACATCCAGGAGTCGTCGGCCAGCAGGGCGTTCCGGTCGCTCCCGAACGTCACCGGAGCCTGGAAGATCCGGTCATACTCAGATCGATAGGGCGGCTCCGCATGCGTCACATGCACCGCCTTGAGGGACGCGCTCGCCCGCTCCCGCGAGCTACAGATCATCCGCGCGAATGCCGATTCCGTGAGCTCCGGAAAGTCGTTCGGGTTCTCGCGCCTGTCGATGATCCACACCTGCCCGCCCCCGCGCTCGAACACGAAACGGTCGCCGGCACCGGCAGTGCTGACGTCGATCGTCAGGGGCGCATATCGATTGATGAGTGCGAGGCCTTCCGCCATCGTCCCGGAGTGCGCCCCCACCTGACAGCTGAGTGATATTTCGGATACGGGGACCGACTCGCCGAAGTGCAGGGCGAGCGCCGGGTCGCGGCACAGCTCCTGCCCGGTCCGCATGAGGGCCACGTACTTGGAGAACGGGATGCGTTGATCCCGATCCCGCAGGTCCGAGGAATCTATGTGGCAGCGGGCCGTCAACGTCTCGCGGCTCGCCCCTCGGGAGATCGCGAACTCCATCAAGGCGCTGACCGCGCCCGCCGCGACGGTGGGTTCACGCATCGCTCCCTCCCCTGCAACTTCCGGTCATGACTTTGATGCGTGGGATCATTCCGAACCCATGGCTCCGCTGCTAACGTCCGATCGAGTTCAATTCAGACTACCACCTCCAGGGACTCGAACCGGACCCGCGGAACGACGGGCAAGAAAGGTCATGAAATGAGCGTTGCCAAGTTCGGTCGGACGGAGCGATCCCTGATGGCCACGGCGAGGTGGGCTGCCGCGCTGAACATCCTCAGCGCCGTACCCGACGGATTCTCCGTGTCCGTGGTGCGCCAGCTCTTCGTCCGCGGGGATGCGACAGCGACGGCCGCGAACATCCTCGGCTCGGAAACTTTGTTTCGTCTGGGCCTCGTGGCGGATCTCGGTGGGCTCGTGCTGTTCATCGCCTCGGGAGTCCTGCTCTACGAGCTCTTCAAGCCGGCGGGCAGGCGCCTGGCGCTGCTCTATCTGATCCTCTTCGAGGGCTGCGCGTTCATTCAATCCCTGAACGCCATCCACAATCTTGCCGCCCTGCTTCTCGTCAGTGGCGGTCCGGGTCTGAGCGGCCTGGCCCCTGCTCAGGCGAACGCGATGGCGCTCGTGTTCCTCAGGCTCTATTCCCTGAACTTCAACCTCGCGCTCGTGTTCGGCGGCGCCTCCAGTATCGTCCTGGGTTCCCTGATCCTGCGGGCGACGTTCGTGCCCCGGATCATCGGGCCGCTGATGATGCTCGACGGACTCGGCTACCTCACCTTCAGTCTCACGGCCTTCCTCTCCCCATCCCTTGCCGCGCACATCTTCCCCACGATTCCGTTCGTGACCGCGGCGATCGGGGAAGGAGCGCTTTATCTCTGGCTCATCATCAAGGGCGTGAACGCGGAACGATGGCGCGAGCAGGCAGCCACCGTGGATCGAGGGATGTTGGAGGAAGCCCAGATGGAACTTCCGAATGGATGACCGCCCCTGCCCTGTGCGACGGGCCGGCGACGCTCGACCGGACATCGCTCCACGCCATCGAGTCCGCGCAATTCCTCGCGCGAGCCCCTGACGGCGACTGATTCACGCCGTGACCGTCGACCTCCCCCGAAGCTGCTTGATCTTCTCGGCGGCCGCCTGCGCGATCGCCGGCACGATCGCGTCGGGTGGGAGGCCGGCCTCGTTGACGATCATGTCGTAGGCGAGCGGATCGCCCACGTTCCGCCCGAAGAGCCGACGTGTGAACTCGGCACGTTCGTGATCGCGGGCGTCCACCTCGCGGCCTGCGTCCCGCTCGGAGATCCCCTTGCGTGCGACCAGATTTCGGATGCGCGACCCGCGGGGGGCCACGATCCGAACGTGGAATCCGCGGTCGGGGCCGATGATGAAGTTGGCCCCGCGTCCCACCACGACGACGCCGCCGAGCTCCGCAACCGAGTGCACGACCCGGAGGAGCGCCCGGACGTAGTCGCTGGCGTCGACGTAGGTCCCGACCAGGATCGAGTCGAACCAGCTCGTGAGCGCGGCCGGCGCATGCTCGTCGAACGATTCGAGCAGCCGGCGCGTGAACCCCGCGTTCTCGGACATGCGATCGATGATGTCGCGATGGAGCAGGGTGTAGCCGAAGCGCTCGGCGAGTCCCGCGGCGATCTCGCTGCCCCGGGTACCATGGTGGCGCGACACGGTGATGACCGGCTGAATCTCGGGACGGGGACGCGGCTTGGGGCCGGTCGAGCGGACGATTTGGCGCTCGTGTTCCCAGCGGCGCAGCTGCCGATCGATGATGGAATCGATCGAACTTCTCATGTCCTCTCGCGCTTTCCCTCCGCGCGCTCAGTCTACCGCCAAGCGGTCGGCACGTCACAAATGCCCCGGGGTGGCGCGCCGGTCTCCGCTCCCGGCGTCCGGGCCGCCACCGAGCGCTTCCGGCGTGGCATCCTGCCGCTTGACGGCTCGGTCAGTGACGCCAACAGTTCTCTGACAGTTCTCTGGTGATCGAGGAGAGGACCCATGCAGCTCCCGCGGGACTACAACGCGGCGGTCGACCTCGTCGGCCGCAACCTTGCCGCCGGCCGTGGCGGCAAGATCGCCTACGTCGACGACACGGAATCCTGCACCTACGCGCAGCTCGCCGAGCGCGTCGACCGTGCCGCGAACGTCCTGCGCTCGATGGACATCCGCCGCGAGGAACGCATCGCCATGGCGATGCTCGATTCCGTGGACTGGGTGGCGCTCTTCCTGGGCGCGATCAAGGCCGGCATCGTCCCGGTGGCCATGAACACACTCCTCACGCGCGACGACTACGAGTACCAGCTCCGCGACAGCCGTGCGCGGGCGCTCTTCGTTTCCGAGCCGCTGGTGAAGTGCTTCGAGGGCCTCCAGGGTCCCGATCTCCGGGACGTCGTGGTCCACGCCCAATTCAGGGAGCGGCTGGCGCGGGCTGGCTCCAAGTTCGATGCGGCGCCGACTGCCCGCGATGACATGTGTTTCTGGCTCTACTCGTCGGGTTCGACGGGAGCGCCGAAGGGCACGGTGCATCTCCACTCGCACCTCGTCGCCACGGCGGAGCTCTACGCCCAGCCGGTCCTCGGCATCCGCGAATCCGACGTCGTGTTCTCGGCGGCGAAGCTCTTCTTCGCCTACGGCCTCGGGAATGCGATGACCTTCCCAATGTCGGTCGGCGCGACGACGATCCTGATGGCGGAGCGCCCGACGCCCGACGCGGTGTTCGAGCGGCTGCTCGAGAGGCAGCCGACGATCTTCTACGGCGTTCCCACGCTCTACGCCGCGCTGCTTGCCTCACCCAACTTCCCGGACCCGTCGAGGCTCAAGCTCAGGGTCTGCACGTCCGCGGGCGAGGCGCTCCCGGAGCAACTCGGGGCGCGATGGACCGAGCGCACCGGCGGTGTCGAGATCCTCGACGGCATCGGCTCGACCGAGATGCTGCACATCTTCCTCTCCAACCGTCCCGGCGAGGTGCGCTACGGCACCACCGGCAAGCCCGTGCCCGGCTACCAGGTGCGCCTGGTCGACGAGGCGGGCAACGTCATCACCAGGGCCGGCGAGCTCGGCGAACTCCAGATCAGCGGCCCGACCGCGGCGATCATGTACTGGAACCAGCGCGAGAAGACCAAGAGCACGTTCCAGGGACCCTGGACGCGCAGCGGCGACAAGTACAGCTTCGACCAGGATGGCTACTACACCTACCGCGGCCGCTCCGACGACGTGCTCAAGGTGAGCGGCATGTACGTCTCGCCGGTCGAGGTCGAGGCGGCGCTGATCTCGCACGACGCCGTCCTCGAGGCCGCCGTCGTCGGGATGGCGGACGAGCAGGGGCTCGTCAAGCCGAAGGCGTTCGTGGTCCTGAAGCCTGGAATCGCTCCAGATGACGCGCTCAAGGCCGCCCTGCAGCGGCATGTGAAGGACCGGCTCGCTCCGCACAAGTACCCGCGCTGGATCGAGTTCACGAGCGAGCTTCCCAAGACGGCCACGGGCAAGATCCAGCGCTTCAAGCTGCGCTCGCTCTAGATATTGGCCTCGTGACCCGTGTCTTCTCGAACTCGCGCGCCTTCCCCCTCACGGTCCACCGCGCACCTCCAGCACCTCGTTCTTCCTTCCGCTCATCCGGATCCCGGCGGAGGTGAGGGCAACCGGCTTCCCGTTCAGATAGTACCTGGCGCGTGGGAGCGGCGTGTCCTTGAAGACGAACTGCCATTCGTCGGCCGTGGACTCGATGCGGTAGACGATGCCCTTGTCGGTCTTGGCACGAGAGAACGAGATCATCGTGGTTCCCACCGGCAGGTCCTCGAGGCTCATGCCCTCCCAACCGGTCGGCACATGGGGCTGGAACACGATGGTCCGGTTCGGCGCGTCCGGCTCAATCCCGAACACGTGCTCGATGAGAGGAACCACGACCCCGTAGCTGGTCCACGCGATCGTGAAGCAGCCATAGTCCGGCATCATCTCCGAGATCGAGCCCGGTGACACCCGGTTGAACGTCCGGACGATCTTGTCGACGTACCAGAGGGCCTGGTCTGTACGACCGTAGTTGCACTCCGAGACCGCCTGGACCCCGGTCGAGATGGTCATCATCGCATTTCGCTCAACGGCCGACAGGAAGGGCCCGTACTCTCCCACGTCATCGCTGCGGATCCCGTCCAGGGCGCGTATGGCGCGTGCTCGCGGGGCGATGCCGCACTCCATCGGCGTGGTGATGACCCAGTTCTTGTTCGTGGTCCAGCATCGGCTCGTGTCCGGCAGGGCGGCGAACCTCCGCTTCAGCCGCTCGTAGTAACCGATCATTTCCCGGTCGCTTGCGGTCAACTGGCTCGCGCCCTTGAGGCGGATCTGCCGGATGGCCCCCTCGGCTGCGCCGATCGCTTGCGCGCGGGTTCCGTAGAAGTCGGCGTAGGCCCCGGCTCGTTCGTCCCAGAAGCGCTCGTTGATCTTTCGTTCCAGTTCGGAGGCCAGCCTGCCGTAGGCCGCTGCAGTGTCCGGCTGGTTCAGCACGCCCGCGATGTGCGCCGTCGCTCTCAGCGCCTGCTGGGTGTACACCGCGACATCGATCAGCTCCGCGTTCAAGCCGTACACTTCCATGATCCCGTAGCCTTCCGGGAACAGGTCGTGGTTCTGGTCCATGTCGGTGAGGAGCCAGTGGAGCCCCTGCTTCATGGCCGGGTACATCTCCCTGGCAAACTCCAGATCTCCGGTCCAGTCGACGAGCCGCCCGACGGTGAGGATCCACTGCGCGGTTTCCTGCGAGTTCCCGGGATTGGACACCGCACCGTTGGTGGTGACCTCGTGCACGATTCGCCCGTTGCCGTTGGCCCTGACCGACTGCTCCTTCAGCAGGCGAAGCGTCTGCATGGCCAGATCGCAATGGCCCGAGGCCATGAGCGACTGAAGGGAGTAGGTCTCCGTGCCGAACCACCAGGGATACTCCATGAAACCGGCGCCGAGCCCCCGCCCGATGCCGGGAACCTCCCTCACCAGCCACTCGGCGTCGATCCTCACCCAATTGTAGACTTCCTGGAGTCGTTGATCTGGAATTCGTACTCGGGCGCGGTCGATCAATGAGGCGTAGCGGGCCTTTTTTTCCTCCAGGAGGCTGGCGTGGTCCGCGGCCAGATCGTGGTAGGTGTCCACTGCGGCCTGTCGGGCCTTCGCCGAGCCCGCGATCACGAACGTCAAGGTGGAGGTTCCGTTCGGCTGGACGGAGAGACCGTATCGGGAGGCGGCCGTCACCCCCATGCCTTTCGTCTGGATCGGTTCCGGATGGGCGATGGGTTCTGCCTCCGCGGAACCGGTCGCTCCCCAGACGACGAACCAGGGGTTGGCGGCATCGTTGGCGATGAAGACCCGATCGGTAACGTCCCAGGCCACGGTATCCGGAGCGTCTCTGATGCCGAGCCGATCGGAAAACCACACCGGGCGGAGCTCGGTCTTGACGGCGAGTTGCAGTTCCAGCTCGCGCCGGCGATCGGTCCCGTTCTTGAACACATACTGGACGATCAGCCCCTCGTGGCCGTCGGGGCTGAACTGGAATCGTTCGATCTCGAGACGATCCAACACCGGGCCGTAGCTGAACCGGTTGCCATAGGGGTAGGTGACGAAGTCGGCGCTCTCCGAGAGTGCGACGGCCTCGTGGGTCGCTCTGTCCGTCACCGTGGCCCAAAAGCCGTCGATCAGCTTGATCGGGTGGAGCCAGAGCCCGCCCATTTCGCCCGCCACGTGACCACCCATGTCGGGGAACTGTCCGTCCTGGGTGCCGATCAAATAGGTCCGGTCGCCTGCGGTGACGTAGGGCTGGGCCTTGTTGCGTGGATCGGCGCCCAAGCCCGCCATGACGGCTGCGGCGTAGTCGGTCTGCGCCCGAACGAAGTGAGCGTTCGCCAGGGCGAACGCGAGCGGGAGAAGGAGACAACGAATCAGCCGGTCCGCTCCCCGGCGTTGGATCATCGGAGCCGCCCGTGCGCTTCCCACGCTTCGCCCGGCTAGACGGAATAGGGCTCGAACTCGCGCGCGACCTCGACGATGCCCCGGAACCGCTGCCGCGCCTCGCTCGCCATCGCCGCGAGTTCGTCGTGATAGTCGGAATCGATGTGGGCCAGGATCAACCGGCGGACGCCGGCCTCCTCGGCGATGCCTCCCGCCTCGGCCGGCGTGGAATGCCCGCCGGAGCGGCCGCGATCACGTTCGGGGAACGTGGCGTCGTGAACGAGCGTGTCGGCCCCCTTCGCCAGCTCCACCACGGACCTGCAGGGTGCCGTGTCCGAGGAATAGACGACCGCCCGCGGCGCATGCGACGGCGTCCCGTTGGCCAGGACGTCGACCCGAACGGCCAGGTTGGGCATGCGTCCGTGATCGCTGGAGCCGGTGGACAATGCGAGCGAGCCGCTGACGAGCCCGGGCGCGCCCGTCGTATCGCCCGCCGCCGTGAACTCGATCGGGAAGAGGTCGGACTTCTTCCCCAGCCCGAACACGCTCAGCAGCGTCCGCAGGGCGTCGACGTGCTCGTGGCGGCACAGGATGCCGAGCGGTGCGACCCGGCCGAGCTCACGCAGGTTCTGGATGAGCGCCGGCAGGCCGTAAGCGTGGTCGGGATGCATGTGCGTCACGACCACGTGACTGAGCGTCAGCGGATCGACGCCGGCGCGCCGGAGCTTCTGCACGGGGCTCCCGCCGCAATCCACCAGGATCGACCCGCCGTCGCCCACGAACACGAGCGAGGTCGTGTCCCGCGCCACCGAGGGGACGGCCGCCGAGGTTCCGAGAAAGATGAAGTTCATCCGCCGCCCGTTCCACGGGTGCGTGAGCGCCCCGGCCGTGAGCCCGTCACGACATCACCCCAGCAGGGCCAGCATGTCACCGAGATCGCGCTCGAATCCCGGCCGCAGGTGCTGACGTTTGTAGTAGTAGTGGATCTTCGCGATGGCCTGTACGCGCCAATGCCACGCGAGCAGGTCTTCCGAAACGTTCCACCTCGCGCGCGCCCGATACGCCTCGGTGAACACCCTCGCCATCGAGTCCACGCGGTCCGGATCGCATTCCCGGAGGTTCACCCTGTATGAATCCCGATCCTCCAGGAAGTGCAGGTCCAGGAGAAAGCGTGCGACGTCCTGCACGGGATCTCCCACGATGAAGTCGTCGAAATCGAAGACCACGATCCGGCCCTCGCGCAGCAGCAGGTTCTTGGCGATGAAGTCTCCGTGGACCAGCGTCTCGGCGGCCGGCGTCAGCGTCGATGCCTCGGCGCGCAACCGTGCCGCGATCGGCCCGAGCGTGCGCTCGACCTCGGGGAACGCCTCGATCAACGCGGCGACCTGGGCGTCCATCTCCGCGAGCTGATCGGCGAGGCCCACTCGGGGGGCACGGGCGGGCTCGGTCTCATGGAGAATGGCCAGGGCCATGGCGACATTCTCGAGCACGTCGTCGCAGTCGCCCCCGTCGACGACCGGGAGCAGCGGCAGCCCCCCACACGCTGCCTGCCAGACCGTTCGCACCGATCGTGTACAGCCCAAGGGGCGGCCGATCAGGAAACTCTTCGGGTCCTCGAGCGATTTCCGCCAGACGGCGTCCATCTGTCGGTCGATGTCGCCGGCTCGATCCCCGCCGTACGTCTTCCCGAACAGCGTGAACACCGGTCGATCGGGTTCTCGTCCCCAGCCCACCTCGTACCGGGCCGCACAGTGCGTCTCCGGCTTGTAGCGGAGCACATCGACGTGAATCTCTCCGACATCGACGGGCCCGTCGAGCCCCGCCGGCAGCCTGTCGTACGGGAGGTGGAACCTGACGCTGTCCGGATCCATGACCTCGGGGAGATGCGAAATCCGGGGGTCGTTCGGAAACATCCAGACGATGGCCCCCAGTTCGGCAAGATGAGCGATGGCCGCGGCGAACCGTGGCGAGGCTGGTGAGGAGCCGAGCTGATCTCCGAATGTCGCTCCGCTCAACTGCTCTGGATAGAGCTCCACGTAGACGATCTCCAGCGCATGCCCCTGGCTGTGCGTGTCGATGACGTCCAGGCGGTAGGACACGCAGAGAAACGGTCGCTGCCGGGCCCGATCCTTGAGGCGGCTGTTGAAGCGCACGTCGTCGATCACGCAGGTTCGGATCGCGAACCGACCGTGGGACGACCACGGCAGGCCCCGCTGCAGTATCGCCTTCATCCGCTCGCCATCGAGCAACGCCTCGACGGCCTGCCCGTCCAGGGTTGCTCCGGCCGCCGGCCGCGCCGTCAGGCCCGTGAGGGGGGTCACCACGGAGGGATCCCTTTCCGCCGGGAGATGCGCGAGGCCAGCTCGACCAGCTCATCCACCATCTGGAGAGTGTCCCGCTGCAACCGCGTGATCGACCGGAACGCGCGCTCGTTGATCAGCGCGACGGCGGTGTACCAGTTCACGACGGCGCTCGAGGGCTTCCAGGGAACGCCCCGAGCATAGTGGGCGTGGAAGGTCGCCAGGATGTCGTGGATCTCGCGATCGGGCAGCCCCATGAGCATGCCCTTGTAGAGGATTGCGGCGGTGAAACTTCCGATGTCGTGCCAGGGGGAGCCATGGCAGAGCGTATCCACGTCGATGAGGCTCACCTCGTCGCCATCGACGATGAGGTGGCGCAATCGGAGATCGCCGTGCAGGACGGCGACGGGCTGATCCCCGAGCTTCTCCCCCTGCTCCATCAGTCGATCGACCAGGGGTTCGAGGGTCGCCCGACAGGAGGGCGTGATCTGCGGGATGATTCCCCGCATCTCCTGCAGGCGGGAGCGCGCATCGGCCGGCTCGATGGACCGCGAGCAGGACACGTCGGCCGTGTGAAGCGCGGCGACGGCATTCGCGGCCCTGGCCATGAGCGAGTGCGCGTGGGGCCCGGTGAGGTTTTCCTCGAGCAACGCCACGCCCGGCACACCGGACTGCCACAGGATGTGCAGCTCGCGGTCGTATCCGAGCGGCCGGGCGATGCGGAGCTGGCCTCGCCTGCGCGCGTCGCTCTCCCACAGCTGGCGCATCAGCCCGTACGTGTCGGCACCCTGTCCTTCTTTGTAGATCTTCCCGTAGACGACGACCTCTCGCCGCTCGCCGGATTGGACGCGCTCCAATCGGGCGCGGACGCGCACGGTGCAGGTCTCCTCGGGGACGTACTGGACGACGTCGCGCCTCAACCCCGTGATGCTCCACCCGGGGCCCGCGGCGGCCTCGACGACCGCGGGCAGGAGCTCGCCGCGGAGACGATCCGCGTCGAGGATCCTCGGCATCGCGTGGAGTTTGCTGTCGTTGGGAAACGCCCAGACGATCATGTCCATGTCCGGCAGGTGGGTGATGGGCCGTCCGACCCCCGGGCTCACGAGATCCTCCGCGCGGACCGCCTGAAACCGCGCCAGGGACCGTCCCGGTTCGAACACCCTCGCGCACAGCAGTTGCTCCGATTCCTGCCCCGTCGACCGATCGCGCAACCCGACGCGATAGGCCACGGTGCAGTTCTTGCCGGGTCTGTACTTGGCCCACTCGATTTCACATCGCCGAACCTCGAATCCGGTCTTCGACGCCACCGGGACGTTCGTCGAGGGCGGCGCGGCGTAGAGCATTCTTTGGAACACCGTTCGCATCGTGGTCACGTCCAGGGCTTCGGCCAGGTGGGGCAGCGCGCCGTCCCGGGGTACGGTCCGGCGCGGCCGCTTCCGTGGCGGGGCGGAGCGGATCAGGCCGACCTTTCCCACGGCGCCGATGGGGCTCGCGGTCGCGCCCATCCCGGGAGCGCCGGCTCGCCGCTCGGTCATGACGATGCTCCCACCGTTCCCGCCAGGCTGGAGACGAACAGGTCGTTGAGCGCCCGCGTCGTCCGCTCGGCGTCGAACGAACCGCGGACCGTCTCGCAGGCTGCCCTGCCCAGCCTGCCGCGAAGGGCGGCATCTTCCAGCAGTCGCTCCAACGCCCCCGCGAGCGCCGGAACGTCCTTTTCGGGAACCAGCAGCCCGTTCACGCCGTCCTCGATCAGCTCGGGGATCGCCGAGACCCCGGTCGCCACCACGGGGATCCCCATGGCCATCGCTTCCACCAGCACGTTCGGGATGCCGTCCATGTCCCCGTCCCCGGCGACGACACACGGGAGGCAGAAGATCGTGCAGCGTTCGTAGAGCTCCTTGAGCTCGTCGTGGGTCAACGCGTCACTCACGAAGACCGTCTCGCCGAGCTTCCCTTCTTCGATCAACCGTCGCACCGCCTCCGAGTCACGATCGGGCCTGCCGACGATGTCGCAGCGGAACGCGTGCCCCAGGTCCCTCAGCACCCGGCAGGCGCGGACGAGATACGGGAAGCCCTTCTTTTCGACGAAGCGGCCCACGGCCAGGATCCGGGGCACGCCCCCGGCGTCGCCCGGTGGAGGGATTCGGGGTGCGAAGATCGCCGTGTCGATGCCGTGATAGATCCGGTGGAGCGAGGTGAGATCCGGGCAGAGTCGCTGGAGGCGGGCGCGATTCACCTCCGTGCAGGTCACCACGAACGCCGCGCCCCGGAGCTTCCGCTGCAGGAGATCGCCTGGATTGAACTTGCTCAGATAGATGTCCTTCGCGTGGGCCGTGAAACTGAACGGAACGCCCGTGAGGCGGCTCACCATCATCGTGATGGTCGTCGACGCGTGACAGAAGTGGCCGTGCAGGTGCCGGATGCACGGGGACTCGAGCACCTCCAGCGCCAGGGGCCCCGCGCGCAGAAAATCGACGAGGAATTGCTCTTCCGTGATCTTCCGGGAACGGAGCGGGAATCGATACTTGAGGTGCAGGCCGAGGGCGAAGAGCAACGTGCCGACATAGGCGCGCGGGCGCCGGCGCAGGAGACGCAGGTGGCTCCGCCAGAACGCCCGCACGTGTCGCCAGACGAGGCGCGTCCGGGAGCCGGAGGTGGGGTCCGGCAGACAGCGGATCGTGGCCTGGATCCGGTCGACGCTGGCATGGCGCTTCCCGTGGTCCAGGGGCTTGACGGAGAAGACGTGAAGCCCGAGCCCGAGCCGCTCCAGGAGGTAGATCTCGTTCGTGATGAACGCGTCGTCGATTCGCGCGTACGCCATCATGACGTAGCCGACGCAGGAGACGTGCGCCCGGTTCGGCGCCACGCTGATCATGGTTCCTCCGGAGCGACTTCGGGTGCGACTTCGACATGCGCCCGCGTCGCATCCCAGCGAACCCAGCGGGCAGGCTGGCGCCGTCGGGGCAGAATCGTCATGTCCAGGGCCGGGCACGTGGCCTCGACGACGTCGCACGCGGTGAAGCTCCGGGTGCGTCCCGTGGAGGATTCTCGAACCCAGGCCGCGGCCGCGCAGCCGCGGAAGCCGCCGAGCTCGAACGGTGCCCGGACCCCGTTCCAGAAGACCCGGTCCCGGTCCAGGCCGGCCGGTCCGACGCCCGCGATTTCGAGGACGTGGGGCTCCCGGGTGCCGTCGGAGTGGATCCGCAGCATCGGCGCGGAGTCAGCCGACGCCACCGGAACGACGGCGGTGAAGAATCCGGCCGCCGCGACGCCATCCACCGCGACACTCACCACGGGCGCCGGCAGCTTGACGCCGTAGCGGGGCGCGACCCATCCCGCTTCGATCCGGGGCGGCCGCGCGGGGGCGAAGACCAGCGCCAGCCCCGGAGCGCGAACCACGGTGTTGACCTCGCGCGTCGTCACGGTCGTGTGCCCCTCGGCGTCGGCCGCGAGATGAAAGCGCAGGTCGTAGCGATGCGGACCGCCCGCGCGCAGATCGTCCGCGATGAGCCAGTACTCGTCCGCCACGAACACGATCCAGCGCGTGTGGACCGCGTCGTACTCCGGGCTTCGCGCCACGCCAGCCATCAGGTCGAGCCCGGGCGCACCGAGACGTCCCAGCATCGTGCCCTTGGCGACAGGCCCCCTCGGCCGGGTGCGCTGGTAGAGCGTCTGGTCCAATCCGTCGACGCACACGGTATTGTGCGCGGCCGTGCTCTTGAACCAGCGGCGCCAGTTCGGGGGCTCCTCGGAGTAGGTGTACCGCCCCGGATCGACGATCAGCGGCCGACCCTGGGCCGCGATCTCCACGCTGAGCAGATCGTAGTGTCCATGGCCGCCGTCCCCGAGCGCGCCGCAATCGAAGATCAGGAAGCGCTGCTCCGGGAATGACGCCGGCCCGTCGCCCCACCCGCTCCGCTGGATGAAGTACCCGCCCTCGGGGAAGCCCACGCAGCGGCGCTTCGGCGGAACACCCTCGGCGCCGGCGGTAGCCGAATAGAGAAAATCCGGGCGCTGGAGCAGGCCCGCGGCGAGCGCCAGCAACTCGGCGTAGCTGCCGCTATCGCTGTCCGACAGCGCCGGGATCGCGCCGTCGGGCCGGTGAGCGTGCAGCGCGAACTCGCAGGCGAGCTCGAGCCGCCTGTCGTACTCGCGGGAGAGCTCGAGCCCGAACCGTCGGGCGTTCTCCCGGGCCCCGAGAAACGTGCGAAGCGCCAGGTGATGGTAGTGGGTCGACCGTTCGCGATGCACACCATCGGGGAGAATGTCGTCCAGGAGATTGCCGTGAAGTGCGGTCGTCGAGAACTCGAGCAGGTCCCCGTCCGGGTCGAGGTCGGGCAGCGCGAGGGCGGCCAGGAAGAGGGCGAACAACTCGAGGGTCCGGTGATTTCGCTCGGGCGAAACGCGCGCGCGAAGGTGCGCGACCTGGTCCTTGAGGCTCGCGAGGAGCTGGTCGGTGAACCCGTCGGCGAATCCCGCGAAGCCCGGCGCCTCGGTAAAGAGGGTCCAGGCATGGATCCAGTTCTGGATCCGGCGCGCCACGACGAAGCTGTCGTCATGATCGATCGGGACGTCAAGGATCCACGATCGGACGAGACGTTCCCACGCCCGGACATACCTGGCGTCGTTCGTTTCGCCAAAGGCCCGGGCCAGATCGCGCCCATAGCCAAACTTGCTCCACTCGCGTCGCCACTCCTTGTCGGCCGGGAGCTCGGCGGTGAGCCAGTCCGGATCGAGGCCGAGATCGAGCGTGATGCCGAGATGGGTGAAGCGTCCGGCGCAGACGTCGTCGGCAGTCGCGGGGTCGCGAAAGCCGCTCGCGCCGGGATGGACGACCTTACGCGGCCTCACCGCGGCAGGGGCGATCATCCCGGGCGCCTCATGGCGTGGGCTCCGCGAACTCGGCCAGCGCGCTTTCCAAATGAGCCTCCGCCCGCGCGTCGCCATCGGGCCGCACGGCCCGAGCCGACTTCACGGCCTTTTCCAGTCGTTCGTGCGCCGCGTAGATGTCGAGCAGGCGGGGGTCGAGTGGGCCGGCGACGGATTCGTAACTCGACAGGAACGCGCTCTTGATCTGGTCCACCTGGAGGCGGTCGTAGTCCAGCTCCGTCAGGAACGCGGCCACGTCGAACTCCGGGTCACCGAACGCGAGCTTGTCGAAGTCGATCAGGCCGAGATGGGACGTGCCGTCGACCCATTGCGTCCTGCTGAGCGAGCCATGGATGGGACGCAGCGACCGGGCCTCCACGCCCGCCTGGGCCTGCGCGAGCTCCCGCATGAGCGCCTCCACGGTCGTGGCGAGGCGGGGTACCCGCGCGCTCAGGTCCGCGGCATAGCGAACCGATCGATCGAAGTGGGCGGCCAGGTCGTACACGATCGGGGGTTGGACGCGCGATCGGGTCAGGGAAGCCGCCGCCCGGCCCATGCGCTGGGCGAGGCTCACGCCCGCGGCTTCCAGATGCCCTGCCGTCAGCGGAACCCCGGGGATCCCTTCCTGCCACAGCGTTCGCGTCCCGGGATCCCACCGCCCGGGGCGGGCCACCTCGAATGCCAGCTCGTTCCGGCGGGCAGCCTCCCAGAGGATGTGGCCATTGACATGGCCGCGTTCCCCCGCGTGATCGCGACAGACCTTGGCGAACTGCACCCGACCATCGGGCGCCTCGATTCGGATCGTGCACCGGCTGCCTGGCCGGTAGCGGACGACCGTTCGGCGTCCGGGGTGGGCAAGGACGGCGGGCAGGCCCGGGAGCGCATCATCGGAGGGAAAGGGCGTGACCCTGAACCACCCCTCCGGGCGGTCCGCCACCGTGGCCGCGCGGCCGTCTGCCGGAGCCGGCCGCGTCGTGAACACCTCGACGTGACAGATGAGCTGCGGCTCCGCATCGGTCTCGAACACCATCGTCGCGAACGGCTCGTGGTCGGGGAGGAACCTTCCATACGTGCGAACCCATGGCTGGCCCGCCGACCACCGGCCGTTCAGGCGGCCGGCCTCCACGATGGCCGCGACGGGCACGCCGTCGGTCGCCAGCGCCGCGAGGCGGTCCCGGTAGCGGTCGTGCCGGGACCCTCGCCTATCCGTGCGCATCGGATGCTACCGGGGCGCCCACCCGGACGCCGGCTATCTCGGGCGCGACGACGCGCGAGCGGGCGGCACCGTTCGCCACCTTGCGGAGCGCGCGGGCGCACTGCCGAACGAAGCGTTCCGGAACCTTCGTGAACGGGGGGAGCGTCAGCAACCGGTCGGCGATGCTCCGCGTCACGGGAAGGTCGTCTCCGCGGCCATCGCCCGGCAGGGGCGCCTGAACCTCGGGCCGCCCCTCGAATCGCGACAGCCCGCGTGCCGCGAACAACCGCGATTCGTGCAACAGGCAGCCGCGGTCCCCGATCGCCGCGTAGCGTTCGCGTGCGATCGGCACGCCCTCGGCCCGGGCCGCCTTGATGAACTGTTCGCGGCTCCACCCGCCGGCGTGCGCCGGATCGTACTTCACGATGAACTCGAGGAATCCGCCCCGGGTCGCGTCGGGGTACGTCCCCACCGCGCGGACCGCCGGGCAGCTCTCGAGTTCGGCGCCGAGGATTTCGTAGTTCCGCCGGCGCCGTCGATTCAGCTCGTCCAGCCGCGACAGGCTGCCGCACGCCAGCACCATCGCGTAAAGATGCGGGCGGTACTTGAGCCCGAAGGCCAGGCCATCGGTCTCGAACGTATCCGCCACCTGGCCATGCTTGAGTCGTCCGTAGTGGCCCAGCACCAGCATCGTGTCGAACAGGGTCGGGTCACTCGTGACGGCGACGCCCGCCTCGCCGCCCGTGACCGCCTTTTCGCCCTGGAGGCTGAAGCAGCCGATGTCCCCCCACGAGCCGACGGGGCGCCCGCGGTAGGAGGCCCCGTGGGCGTGGGAACAGTCCTCGATCAGGGCGACCCGGTGACGCCGCGCGATCTCCGCGAAGCGGTCCATCCTCGCGGGGTTGCCCCACATGTGGACGACGCAGATCGCCCGCGTTCGCGGCGTGATACGCCGCTCCACGTCGTCGGGATCGGCCGTCAACGTCCGCTCGTCGATGTCGCAGAACACGGGCGTGCCGCCACATTGCAGCACCGGCGCCACGGAGGCGAAGAACGTATACGCGGGAACGATGACCTCCGTTCCCGGTTTCACCCCGACCGCGAAGTAGGCGCTGTGCAGCGCGGCCGTCCCGCTGTTCATCGCCAGGGCATACTTCGTGGAGCAGCGCGCGGCGAAGTCCCGTTCGAACTCGGCGATCGGACCCTCGCCCTTGGCCAGCGTGTTGACGTCACGCCACGCGTACCGAGCGATGCGCACGAGGTCCGAGAACCTCACCCGGCGCCAGCGCTCACGGTACTTCGTCCCCACTTCAGGCCTACCGCGATCGATTGCAAGCTCGTTCGTGCTCATCGTCAGGCACCCCTCATCGATTCGAACGGCGAATCAGCCGTCGCACCCGCGGAGACGGCCGCCGGCCGTCCCCCCTTGTGCCACTCGTAATCGCTGGCCGCGATGCCCCGGTAGAAGCGGTTCGTTCTGTCCATGGGCAGGGAGACCGGCCGGCCCAGCAGTGCGGCCGCGTAAATCCCCGCGCACACCTCCAACGTGGCTGCGGCCTCGTCCGGTCCGATCGGCAACGGCTTCCCCGCCTCGATGGCGTCGAGGACCGCGGCGACGTAGGGAGCGTGCGGGTTCGACGCTTCGTGGAGGGCGAGCGGGTACACCGCCAGCACGTCGTCGAGGGCGGCGCGGCGCCACCCTTCGTCCATGCACTCGAGCGCCCAGGGATGGTGTACGGAAGCCAGCGTGCCGAACACGTCGAACCCCTGACCGAAACGCTGAGCGGACATCGTCGAGTAGCAACAGGCGATCGCACCGCTCCCGAATCGGACGGTCGCCACGCAGGTGTCCTCCGATTCGATCGGTTCCTTGAGTGTGTCGACGACGGCCGACACCTCCGTCGCCGGGCCGAAGATGTGGCACATGAGATCGATTTCATGGATCAACTGCGTCATCACGGCCCCGCCACCCGCGACCTGCCACCGCCCCCACCATTCCATTCGGGGCCGCCCCGGCTTCTGGAACCGCCCGTACCAGCTGAACCGCCCGAACAGCAGGCGGCCCAGACGCTCGTGGTCACGGAGCCAGACGGTCCTCTGCACTTCCGGGAGGTAGCGGAACTGGAACGTCGTGGAGAGCTTTCCCGGATGCCGGTCGGCGACGATCCGGATCCTGTCCGCCGCCTCCAGCGTGTGGGCCAGTGGCTTTTCGCAGATGACGTACTTCCCGGCCTCCAGTGCGTCGATGACGATCTGTTCGTGAAAGCACGGCGGAGTGCAGACGGTGACGATGTCGACATCCTCGCGTTCGAGCAGATGCCGATAGTCCCGGCACCCGAAGGGTACCGAATGCCGTGCGAGGGTCTGCTGGAGTTTGACCTCGTCGACCTCCGCAACGGCCGCCAGGCGCACCCGATCGCCGAGCTGCGCGTACGCCTCGGCGTGCTTCTGGAAGATGACCCCCGCCCCGACGACCCCGACGCCGATCCTTTCGTCCATGGATCGCACTCCCCTTCACGCCAGTCGCGCGGAGACTTCGCGCGCCGCGCGATCGCCGATCTTCGACTCGGCGCGCTGCCGATAGTGACCGTTTCGTTTCAGGAGCTCCCGATGCGTGCCTTGCTCGACGACTCGGCCCTCGTCGAGAACGAGGATGAGGTCGGCTTCCGCGGGGATCTCGAGGTCGTGCGTGATGAAGATGCACGTCTTGCCGGCCATGAGCCGTTTCAAGGCTTCACGGATCTTCTGCTCGCTCTCGACATCGATGCCGGTCATGGGCTCGTCGAGGACGAGCAGGGGGGCATCGCGAATCAGCGCCCGCGCGATCGCGATGCGCTGCTTCTGGCCCCCGGAGAGCGTCGCACCCCGCTCGCCGATGACGGTGTCGTACCCGTCTTCGAGGCGCGAGATGAACTCGTGGGCATTCGCCGCCTCGGCCGCCGCGACGATCTCGTCCATCTGGGCATCACGCTTGCCGTAGGTGATGTTTTCCCTGACCGTCGCGCCCATCAGGACCGAATCCTGGAGGACGACGCCGATTTCGCGGCGAAGCGAGTCACACACGTAACGTCTGATGTCCAGGCCGTCGACACGAATCGATCCCTCCTGGGGATCGAAGAGGCGAAGCAGCAGGCAGACGATCGTCGATTTGCCCGCGCCGGAGGCGCCCACGAGCGCCACCCGCTGGCCGGGCTGCACGGTGAAGCTGGCGTCCTTCAGGACGTGTCGCCCGTCTCCATAGTCGAACGAGACGTGATCGAAGACGATCTCCCCCCGCAGGTTTCGGGCTTCGACGGCATCCGGGGCGTCCTTGATCTCGGGTTCGATGTCGAGGATCTCGCTGATCCGTTCCGCGCTCACCGTGGCCCGCGTGAACTTGGTCGAAAGCCGGCTCAGCGTCCGCATCGGCTTGTACATCTTGCTGACGTAGCCCCAGAAGATGAGCACGTCTCCAGGGGTCATCCGTCCCTTCATGACTTGCAGGGACCCGACCAGGACGACGGCCCACTTGCCCACCGCGCTCAGGATTTCGACGGTGCGGGCGGCGGCGGCCTCCATGCGAGCCGCTCGCACGCTCTCGTCGCGCGTTCGGGCGCTCTCGGCGTCGAACAGCTCGGCCTCGTACTCCTCCCGTCCAAACGCCTGCACGAGGGCGACCGACGCCAGGGTCTCGCTGATCCGGGAGGCGATCTTTCCTTCCTGCGCTCGCTGCGTTCGGACCGAGACCTTGACCCGGCGAAAGAGATAGAAGAGGGCGCCGTAGAGCGGCACCAACGTGGCCAGGACGATCAGGCCCAGTTGCCAGTTCAGTGCGAACATGAGCGCGAACATGCCGAGAAGGATGAGCGGATGGGTCGTGATCTCGACCATCGAGTCCCCGAACAACTCGCTCAGGGCCGTGGTGTCCGCGGTGAGCTTGGTGAGCAGCTCACCCGACCGTCCCCGATTGAAGAAGGAAAGGGACAGGCTCTGGAGGTGGGTGAAGAGCTCTCCGCGAAGTCCGTACGCGATCTCGTAGCCGATGCGGGACGTGCAGAAGATCTGGAGGTAGGAGCCGGCGGCCTGGAGCAGGGCAAGGCCCACGATGGCCAGCGAGATCCAGAGGACGGAGCTCCCCTTCCCCCATCCGAGCAACGGTTGGAGATACGCCAGCGCGTGCGGAAGGGGGCGGCCCAGAAGGACGTAGTCGAAGATGATCTTGAACGGCCACGGTTCCAGGAGCTCCGCGACCATGAGGGCGACGGTGCTGAGCGCCGCCACCAGGAGCTTCCCTCTCATCCGCGAAAGACGAGAGATCACGATGTGGCGCAGGCGACCGAATCTCGTTTTCCGCATCTCGGTGCCCGCCTCTACGTGATCGAGCTCATGAGACTTCGAAACGTGTGGAACCGCACGACCGGATAGCGGATCAGCTCGTCGAGGAGGTCCTCGAGGAACGCGAAGGCATCCGGGCCCATGACCTGATGGTGCAACATGAGACCGATCGTCACGCCCTCGTTCATCTGGCTCATCAGGTCCGCCAGGATCTCGTCACTCGGCCTCAGGACCACGCCGCCCTTCCAGCGGAAGAGGTCGAGCGTGATCGGAATCTCGCGGAATCGGTGCCCCGTCGCCTCGGCGTGCCCCCGGGATCGCGAGAGCACACGGAAGCCGAGCTGGTCGAGCGCGTGCAGCGTGTCCTCCGTGCACCGATTCCACGGAGGGGTGAAGACTGCATGGAATCGGTCGGGAAACGCCTGCTCCAGGAGGCGCTTCCCGCGCGCGATGTCCTCGAGCTGCTGGGCGTAGCTGCGGTTCGCGCCAAATTCGCTCTTCGTGCCGTTCAGCTCGTGATTTCGGTGCTCCCAGCCGTGCTGATTCAGCTCGAGCAGCGTCGGGAAGAAGTGCTTGTACTCCTGGAGGAGCATCTCCTTCGAGCCGTTCAAGACACCCGGGATGACCTCCAGGCTCAGCGGCACCCCGCGCGCCAGCGTCAGATCGAGCAGCCGCCGAAGCCCGCGGTCCTCCTTCCCGACGTCGTCGTTCCTCAGGAAGATGTCGATCGTCCGGCCCTCGCGCTCGAACGCTTCGAGCCGCGCCTTCAACTCGCTCGCCGAGGGCCCCAGGACATTGCCTCGCGTGTGGGGCGCCCGGCTTTTGTGGCCGCGAGGGCGGTCGAGCTGGCCGTCGACAAGCGCCGTGATCAACGCCGCCGACTTCTCGACCCCGCGCGTATCGAGCCGGTAGGGCGTCGGTTCCGTTTCCAGGGACGCACGAATCTTGTCGGCGAGCGCTTCAGGTCCCAGTTCATCCGGCCGGATCACGTTGACGAGCCCGAGCCGCTCGAGCTTGTTCGCCCGGATCGTCTGCTCCTCGTTGCCCGGGGGCGCAAACGGCAGGACGAGCGCTCGGCAACGCGTCGTGAGGACGTTCATGCAGGTGTTGTAGCCGCCCAGGCTGATCGAGAGGTCCGCCTGTTCCAAATGGGACAGAAAGTGGTGCGTGAAGCGACGCAGCTTGATGTTCGGTCGGCCCGCGACCAGCCGGCTCAGCTCCGAGAACTGCGCCTCGGGCAGGAAGGGCCCCGAAAAGATCAGCATGCGATGTGGCTGGGACGCTTCGAGGATCGCGCTCGCTTGGACGGCGGACGTCAACAGGTCATATCCGACCCGGCCACCGCCGACGCTGACGACGATCGTGGGATGCCCCGCCTGCCGCGGTCTGACGCTCGCACCATTCGTCTCGGGCGGCTGCCCGTTGGGAGTCTGGGCGACATAGCCCGTGTACCGGATTTCCGTACGGACGTCCTTCACGCGCGAGAACGTCTCCTGGAGCGTTTGAAAGCCGGGATCCGAGTGGACCAGCACCAGGTCGAAGTAGCGGTTCAACAGCTCGCACACCCATTGCTCGTGGTGAACGTGCTCGGGATGCGTCACCAGGATGTCGCGTACGCTGCAGACGACCTTCGTCGACTGTCCGCGCTGGCGCGTCCGCGCGAGCAATGGCAGCAACTCGAAGACGAACTGGCGCCGGCCAAACGGGAACAGCTCGATGACCAGGACGTCGGGACGGAACTGTTCGTACTCGGACAGCAGCGCCTCTCGCCGGGACAGCTTGAGCTCTTCGAGATTCCGCGACGGGTCGGTGGCCTGGATGTACTTGAGCTCGGCGTCCGGCTTGACGGGGGGCAGATTCACCAGCTCGACCCAGGGCGGATGGGGAAACTCCGCCACGCTCTCCCCACCGTTGAGGAAGCGGACCCTGTAGTCCCGGAGGCCGCGCGTGAGCTCCATGGCCCGAACGAAATGCCCCATGCCCAGGACGTGCTGGGAGTAGAAAAGTAACTTCCTCATGGCTTTCAATCTATCGGGCTGCCTGGCGCCAAGACTATTGGGTGAAATCCTGGTTACCACCTCAGGGTATTCCCGTTAAACGCCGTAGCCCCGCGGTATCCGGCCCTCCGCCGAGCCTCACGTCGCGGGTGTCGTAGGGTCCACCTCCGCACAAAACAATAACGAGTGAAATGCTGCGAATGTGGTTGCAACTGGCGCGCATTCCCGACATGGCGGGAGACCCGGCTGCGGCCGGCACGTCCCCAGATGGAATGCCGCGTCTCCGAGCCCGGGGGCTATTCCAATCGCACGATGCGTCGCGTGACGACGCCGAGCCGGGTCGACATCCGACAGAAATACACACCGCTTCGAACGAGGGAGCCGGCGCGGTTCGTCCCGCTCCAGAGCAGGGCGTGATAGCCCGCGGTCTGCCAGGACCCTCCGAGAAGCGAAGCGACTCGATGGCCCGTCACGTCGAAGACCTCGAGGCTCACGGGTTGCGCGCTCGGAAGTCCGAAGCGGATCCTCATGGCTGCGCGCGATGGGTTCGGTGCGACCGGATCCATCACGAGCCTGGCGGGGATCTCGAGATCCGCTGCCCTCGAGTGCGAGATGTACTCGGAGTCGCCGGCGAGCAATGTCAGGCGATAGGACCGATCGGGTCCCGGGGACAGCAGGCGATACGTGGCCAGCGCGCCGTCCGTTCCCCGCAGGTCGATCGCCATACCAAGCTCGCGATCGATGAGCACCAGGTGGAGGTCACCGGGCGGCATCGCTTCGGCGTAAGGCTCCAACGCGATTTCCTCGCCCACTCGCGAGCTGCGGAGGTCCAGCTGCCACGCGTACCCGGTCGCGCCCCGCGCGCGCAAATCCCGCCGGTACGAGGGACCGGTCGGGGGATCGCTCGGCGGGCGCAGCGCGAGCCCGACCCATTCGCCCGGGGGCGGCGGGGGCTTCGGCAGATCGAGTCGATCGATCCCGTCGCTCGCCAGCTCGTCGACGCCGATCGCGTTCGATGCGTCTACAGCATGCTCCGTCCGCGCGCGGAGGCCCATTCGCCAGCCCGAGCCGGTGCTCGAGGCTGCACGGTCGAGCGGGGAGCCGCCGGGTGGACTGAGCGCCGAGGCGTCGACCGGCGGCACGAGCAGGCTGACCGCATGATCCAGAGGATTCAGGACGAAATAGCCTTCGAACGGCTGGAGCCGCTCGGGGGGAGTCGCGGCGTAGTCGCGCCGGGCGGCGTCGTACGCGACCGGTTCACCGATCTCGGTCGGCTTCTGGACCGAGGCCCACTCGACCGGGAAGTCGAACGGGTCGGCGAGCTGATTCCATCCTGGAGCCAGGACGATGGGATAACTCGATCCCGTCGAAACCGAAAGCCCCGGAATGGCGCTCGTGCTGACGCGGTGTGCGGCACGGCTGACCAGCCAGAACGCCCGGCCGGGCTGCACGGCGAATCGATCCGCCGAATCCGGCTGCGACAGCTCCACGTTGCGTCCGGCGGCCGGCACGTAGCGAAACGCGCGCCAGCGAGCCGGGTCGTAGGCCCCGAAGCCGGGCTGACCGGCCAGCAGATCGGAAAGCGATGCGCCGCGCTGCCCGTAATCGAGCGGAATCCCGAGCATGCGATAGCGCTCGCCCGCGTGCTCCTCCGGCTCGGCGAGGCTCCTGACCGTGGTCCGGATCGCTTCGGGCGTCTGGGACGCGTGATCTCCGGGAAAGGTGAGTGGCGTGGTACTCGTCAGGGTGTTCACCTCGACCCAGTACTCCACCCCCCGCGCGCCGACGCTCGCGCCCGGGATCGAGCCGGTCAGCACACCGGAGCGCTCGCTCGCCGCCAGCGAGTCCGTCGCATAGGTGCCTTCGCCGCCCTTGCGGTAGTGGATGGCTCCCCCTCGCGGCACGGCCCCGGCGGGCAACGTGACCTCCACGGCCACCGTGCTGTCGGGAAGGAACTCCGTCCGTGAGGTCGGGCGGGCGAGTGCGGAGATGGAAGTCGGGGCCGCGACCTCGAGGCGGAAGAGCGTGCCTCGAGGTGCGTCGGGCGGGTCGAACGCCACCACGCCGCTGTTCTCCAGTTGAACGTAGTAGTCCACTCCCCCCTCGCGCACCGCGCTCCCGGGGATGATCCCGATCAGGGCGTCACCGATCGGCACCAGCGCCGCGCGATCGAACAGGGTGTTCCCCGTGGGGCGAAACAGCACGAGACCACCCTCGACATGATGGCCATTCGTGGGGATGACCTGCACCGTGACGGCCTGCCCGGGCGGCACCGGGCCCGATGCGGTGAGGGCGCGGGTCTGGGCGGTCAGGCCGAGTGCATCGAAGGCGATCGGAATCGAAAGGAGCGGCTCGCCGGGATCGTTGCTGCCGATCGTGATCGCACCGGAGCCGCCATCGCTGGTGTCGCGAGGCGCGTAGCTCACCGCGAGGTCGATCTCCGCGCCGGGTGGAATCGAGAGTGGAGGCGCGGGGTCGATCGTCAGGGTGGGAGATGGTGTGCCGAGAGACGACACGAGCAGCGTCTCGAAACCCGTGTTCCGCACGGGAACGAGCGCGGAGGCCGTGTCCCCCACCGTGCTCACGAGGGATGGGATCGAGTTGGCCGCGGAGATTCTGGGGACGCCGCTGAAGGCGGCAAATCCCTGGTGGGTGAGCCCCTGCTGGGAATCGAGGAAGAAGTTTCCCCCCAAGTAGAGTTGCGTCGCACGAACGAGCAATGTTTTCGCGCTGCCGCCGAAGCCGGTCCAGGGGAGCCGCCTTCCGCTCGCAACGTCCACGGCGTCGAGGAACGAGTTGCCCCCCATGAAGAGCCTGGCGCCCTGAACGGCCAGGGCATTCACGAGATCGGGTTCGACAAACGTATCGACCACGGACCCGGTACTCGCGTCGATGCCCAACATTCGGAGGAATGGCCCCAGGAACGGGTCGGCTTGGGATCCGGACGCGAACACCTTCCCGGCATCGAGCGAGAGCGCGACGTAGGTTTCGTCGACCTGTCCTGGGTTCCATGTCGTCGCGCGGGCGGTCGCGCCGTCCAGGGCCGCGATCCCATAACGCTGTTGGCTGCCGATCCGGGAAAACGCTCCCCCGACATAGACCGTGCCCTGGTCCACGCCAATCGCCTGGACCGGGCCATTCGAGAGCGCGTCCCAGCCGCTGATCGAGGCCAGGCTGTCGTCCACGGCCGCGAGCCCGACGCGCGGCAGCCCACCCACCACGTTGAAGTGTCCGCCCACGTAGACCGTGCCAGGCCCGAGACCGATGGCGCTCACCTCGCCATCGGTCCCGGCGTCCCACGCGAGCGACGCGCCCGTCAAGGTGTCGAGCGCGGCGAGGTTGGCGCGAGGCAGACCGCCGATCGAAGCGAACCTGCCCCCGGCGAAGATCGCCGCCCTGCCGACGGCCAGGGCATTCACCGGCCCGTTCGCGCCGGGGTTCCACGGGGTTGGGGCCCCGGTACCGCGATCCAGCGCGGCGACGTTCGCGCGCGCGAAGGCGCCAATGGAAGTGACGAAGCCACCGGCAAACATCGACGTGCCGCTGAATGACAGCGTTGTGACTTGGCCCTGCGGATCCGGATCCCACGACGTGACCTGCGCGGAAGCAGCACTGATCCCGGCAAGCCCGTTTCGTGGCTGGCCACCGACGGCGACGAAGACCCCGGACGCGTACACGGTTCCGCTTCGCACCGCCAGCGCCCAAATACCCTCCCCGTCAGGCGGATCGAGTGATTCGAATCCGATTTGGGGACTCCACGGCAGCGGGAAGCCGGCATTCACATCTACCGCCACGAGATTTCCCCCGGTGAAGTCCTGGAACCGGCCGCCCAGATAGAGCGTGCTCCCCGCCACGGCAATGGCACGCACTTGTACGATCCCCCTCAGCTGCGGGTCCCACGGCGCGATGGCCCCAGTCGTTAGATCGATCGCGCCGCAGCCACTGCGAAATGCCCCGCCCAGGGTCCGGAAGTCGCCGCCCACGAACAGGATGTTCGCTGCGAGGCCACCGATCGCGAGTGTGCGGACGCCGGCGTCGGGGTCGCCGAGCGAGTCTGTGGCCGCCGCGTCCGATGGTGAGATCGCCGCAAGGTTGGCGCGGGCCACGCCGCCCAGGTGGCTGAAGTTCCCGCCTGCGTAGACCTTTCCGAAGCGGTCGACGAGCAGAGCATTGACGGGTCCATCGGCGTCGGGGTCCCAGTCGGACAACACCCCCGTCGCGCGCTCGAGCCCCGCAATGTTGGACCGCGCGGTCCCGTTCACACTCGAGAACGCTCCGCCGACGTAGACCCTCGTCGCGGTCACCGCGATGGCACTCACCAGCCCATTCGTACTGGGGTTCCAACCGTCCACGGCCAGGCTGGACAGGATGTGCGCCAGATTCGCCCGGGGAAGCCCTCCGACCGCGGTGAACTCCCCGCCGATGAACCATCCGCCCGACCCATCGGAGACCGCGATGATGACCAAGCCATCGATTCTCGGGAACCCGGGGCGCGCGTGGCCGTCGACGGGGTCGATGGGTGCGCCCCCACCCGTGTTCGGATAGACGTGCGCGAACGATCCCCCGATGTAGATCTTCTGCTCGGTGGCCGCGATGGCACGGACCTCGCCGTCGACCGACCAATACCGGTCATCGAGCTGCTGGGCGTCGGCCGGCGGCGTCACGGCGAACAGGCTCGCGATCGCCGCGAGAGCGCCCATGAAACCGGACAGTCGCCACAGCGTCGGCGTGGTGGGCAGCCGGGCGGCCTTGCCGCGGGACGCGTCGCCCGTGCGCGGGCTGGCCGGGGCCGGCCAACACTCGATCGCGAGGTTCATTCTCTCGGCCAAAGCAGTCTCCGCGACGGTCGCCGCGCGCAGAATCGATCGAGGGACCCTGTAAACGCTACGGCTTTCGCGGCTTAGCCGCAAGAGCCCGCATTGCGAATGGGGGCTGCGCTCGCCGGCTGCCTCAGAGCCCCGGCTTCCCGAACCGCCACGCCCACATGAGCACGGCGAGCGAGCCGCATGCCGTCCACAGCGCCGCGCGGAGCGAGCGCGGCACGATGCGGCCCGGCGCGGGCGAGCCGTCGGGGGCGCCGAACGCGCGCCGGATCTCGTTGGCACTCACCCCGAACGCCGCGAGCCACGCGAGCGCCACGCCGAAGAGGAGCCCCGGGTGGCGGTTGTCGGCGAGCGTGCGCGCGACGTCGAGCCAGAGCTGCATGCCCGGCGTGCCGGGGGCGCCGGCGAGCGACAGCATCGCGTAGCCCCCCGCCGCGCCGCTCCAGGGGTGGCGGCGAAACAGCACCGAGGCGCGCTCGGCGGGACCGCCCGCCGCGGGCAGGAACCGCGACAGGAGCGACGCCCCGGTCGCCGCGAGCAGCAGGTGGCCGGCCCAGGCGGAGAGCCC
>DATDEX010000265.1:0-7973 GCA_036522895.1 Candidatus Eiseniibacteriota bacterium
GGGCGTCTCGCCGCGCGGGCTCCGCTCGCGCTGCGGCTCACGCGCGCGCGGCCGCTCCTCTCCCGCCACGTCGTCGCGATCGTCGTCGTCGTCGTCGTCGCGCGCCGGGCGGCGGACACGCTCCACCTTTTCGAGCGCGTCGCGTGCGGCGGCCTGCTCGGCCTCCTTCTTGTTGTGGCCGCGGCCCTCCCCGAGCGTGCGCTTGCCGACCATGACCTCGACCATGAAGTGCTTGGAGTGGTCGGGTCCGTACTCGCTCCGGATGCGGTAGACGGGGTGCGTGCGGAACGCGTTCTGGACGTATTCCTGGAGGTGGCTCTTGTAGTTGGTGTGGCGCTTGTCCGAGGTGATCGCGTCGGATTCGGCGAGCAGGTGCTTGTGGATGAATGCCCGGGACGCCTCGAATCCCTGGTCCAGGTAGATGGCGCCGATCACCGATTCGAACGCATCGGCGAGGATCGAGAGTCGCTGGCGGCCGCCGGACTCCACCTCGGAGTGGCTCATGAGGACGAACCGGCCGAGGCCCATCCGCAGCGCGCGCCGGGACAGGATCGCCTTGGAGACGAGCAGCGACTTCGTCTTCGTGAGCTGCCCTTCGTGCTCGTCCGGGTGGCGGCGATACAGGAACTCGCTCGTCACGAGCCCCAGGACCGAGTCGCCCAGGAACTCCAGCCGCTCGTTGGACTCGCGCGGCCCCTGCCCGGTGACGCTCAGGTACGAGCGGTGGGTGAGCGCGAGCTTCAACAGGGTGAGCTCGTGGAACGGGGTCCCGTACTGGCGGCAGAACTCCGCCAGCACGCGCCCTTCCTGCGCCCCGAGCGTCTGCTCGCGACTCGGAGCGCGCCGCGGCGTGCCGAAGAGCGAGCGAACCCAGCTCCAGAACGACTTGCGCGGGGGCGGCAGCTCGACCGGCACCCGCACCCGACGGCGCCCGCGGCCACCTCGCCGCCGGCTCCGGGCTTTTACGATGCGGCCCTCATCAGCAGTGACGCGTTGTGTCCGCCGAACCCAAAGGAGTTCGACATCGCGGCCTTCAGCTTGGCATTCCGGGCCGTGTTCGGAATCAGATCGAGATCGCATTGGGGATCCGGTGATTCGAGATTGATGGTCGGTGGGACGACCCCCCGCTGCAGGGCGAGCGCGCACACGACGGCCTCGAGACCGCCGGCGGCACCGAGCAGGTGTCCGGTCATGGACTTGGTGGAACCCATCCACAAGCGCCGCGCGTGGTCCTGGAAGACCGTTTTCACCGCGGTCACTTCGATGGGGTCCCCGGCCGGCGTGGAAGTGCCATGGGCGTTGATGTACCCCACCTCGTCCGGTGCGGTCTGGGCGTCGGCCAGCGCGCGCCGCATGGCGCGCGCCGCTCCGTCGCCGTCCACGCACGGGGCGGTCATGTGGTAGGCATCGCCCGAGGCGCCGTAACCGGAAAGCTCGCACAGGAGCGTGGCGCCGCGCGCTTTCGCGTGGGCCTCCGTCTCGAGCACGAGCATCCCGGCTCCTTCGCCGATCACGAACCCGTCGCGTCCGGTATCGAACGGACGGCTCGCGTGCAGGGGATCGTCGTTTCGTGTGGAGAGTGCTCGCATGTTTCCGAAGCCGGCCACCGCCATGGGCGTGATGGTCGCTTCGGCGCCACCCGCGAGGATGATGTCGGCGTCACCGGCGCGCAACAACCGCAGCGCTTCGCCGATGGCGTTCGCGCCGGAGGCGCAGGCCGAGACCGTGCCGAAGTTCGGGCCTTTCAGCCCGAACGTGATCGACACCTGTCCGGCCGCCATGTCCGAGATCATCATCGGGATGAAGAACGGGCTGACACGGCGGTGGCCCTTCTGGAGCAGGTTCGTGTGCTGTTCCTCGAACGTCTCCATGCCACCGATGCCGCTGCCGACGATGACGCCGATCCGCTCGGCATCGGGGACACCGTCCCCGAGCCCAGCCGATCCGAGCGCCTCGCGCGAAGCCACGACCGCATACTGGACGAAGCGATCCATCCGCTTCGCGTCCTTGCGGTCGATCAGCCCTTCGGACGAGAAGGCCTTCACCTCACACGCGAAACGCGTCTCGTAATCGGACGCGTCGAATCGCGTGATGGGACCCGCTCCGGACTTCCCGTCGACGAGGTTCTTCCAGCAGTCCTCGACGTTGTTCCCGACCGGAGAGACGACTCCCGCTCCGGTCACGAACACTCGAGGGCTATCGCCGTTCATGCGTCGCTTCTCTCCCTGTTGCACTGCAGGCTTCTCTGCTTGCTGCGCTCCTTGCTGCGTTGCGTGCTGCATTCCATGCGGCACTCCCTTCGTGTGGGTGGATTCCTCAGATGCCCCGCGCCGGCTCGTCCGCCACGAGGCGGTGGCGGCGCGGGCTTGCAGCACCCTGCGACTGCGGTTCGCTCACTTGCTCGCGTGCTGCTGCAGGTAGTTGAGCGCGTCGCCGACCGTCTTGAGCTTGTCGGCGTCCTCGTCCGGGATGTCGAGCCCGAACTCCTCCTCGAGCGCCATCACCAGCTCGACGATGTCGAGCGAATCGGCGCCCAGGTCCTCGATGAACTTGGCCTCGGGCTGGAGCTGCTTGACGTCGACTTCCAGCTCCTTCGCGATGATCTCCTTGACCTTGCTCTCGTCGAACGATGCCATGTTGGATTCACCTCCTGTGTAGGGGGATTCTTTGTTCGCTATTCCATCACCATGCCGCCGTCGACCGTCCAGGTCTGCCCGGTGACGTATCCGGCACGGGGTGAGGCGAGAAACGCGATCACCTCCGCCACGTCCTCCGGGGTCCCCAGGCGGCCGAGGGGGATCCTCGCGCGGAGCTCGGCCTGGGCCGCCTCCGGCAGCTGCGCCGTCATGTCGGTGGCGATGAACCCGGGGCAGACGGCGTTCACCGTGATCGAGCGCGGGCTCAGCTCGCGCGCGAGCGCCTTCGTGAGCCCGAGGAGTCCCGCCTTGCTCGCGCAGTAGTTCGCCTGTCCGGCGTTCCCCATGAGCCCGACGACCGACGACACGTTGACGATGCGTCCGTAGCGCGCCTTCATCATCGAGCGCGCCACCGCGCGCGCGCAGCGGAACGCGCCGGTGAGATTCGTATTGAGCACCTCGTCCCACTGCGCGTCGGTCATGCGCACGAACAGGCCGTCGCGGGTGAGCCCGGCGTTGTTGACCAGGATGTCGACGCGCCCGAGCTTCGCGAGCGCGTCGGCGAACGCCGCGTCCACCGCCTCGCTCCGGGTGATGTCCGCGGCGAACGCCTGCGCGTTCCCGCCGCCGTCGCGGATCGCCTTCGCCGCGGCCTCGGCCCGCTCGCCGTTTCGCGCGAAGATCGCCACCGTGGCGCCGCGCGCGGCGAGCGCGCGCGAGACCGCGAGCCCGATCCCGGTGGCCCCGCCGGTGACGAACGCCGCCTGCTGCTCCAGCTCGCGCGCCGCAGCGCCCGCCGGGTGAAGCCGGGTCTCGGTCATGCGCTCCTCCCCGCCGCGGAGAGCGCCGACCGCGTCGTCGCGAGGCTCTCCGGATCCTCCACGTTCCAGCTCGTCGCCGACGCCTCGATCGCGCGCAGGAGCCCGCGGAGCACCTTGCCGGTCCCGAGCTCGACGAAGCCCTCGACGCCCTGGGCGAGGAGCCAGCGCATGGAGTCCTCCCAGCGAACGCTCGCGAGCAGCTGGGCCTCGAGCGCCTGGCGGATCTCGCCCGATTTCTGCACCGGGCGCGCCGAGGCGTTCGAGATCACCGGGCAGCGCGCATCGCGGATCGACACCGAGGCGAGCGCCTCCGCGAGGCCCTTCGCGGCGGGCTCCATGAGCGGCGAGTGAAACGCCCCGCTCACCTCGAGCCGGATCGCGCGCTTCGCCCCGCGGGCCTTGGCGCGTTCGCACGCCGCGTCGACCGCCGCCGGCTCTCCCGAGATCACGACCTGGCCGGGCGCGTTCAGGTTCGCCGCGCGCACGATGCCCGCGCCCGCCGCCTCCGCGCACGCCGCCTCGGCCTCCTCGCGGGAGAGCCCGAGCAGCGCCGCCATGGCACCGGGCCGCGCGAGCCCGGCCTCGTACATCAACTGGCCACGCCGGCGCGTGAGGAGCAGTGCGTCCTCGAACGCGAGCGCCCCCGCGGCCACGCAGGCCGAGTACTCGCCCAGGCTGTGGCCGGCGACGTATTCCGGGGAGACGCCCGCCGCCTCGACCATGCGCCACGCCGCCACGCTGTGAGTGAGGAGCGCGGGCTGCGTGTGCACGCTCTTCTTGAGCTCCTCGGCCGGCCCGTTCCAGCACAGCGCGGAGAGCGGGAAGCCGAGCACGCGGTCCGCGGTCGCGAACGCCTCGCGCGCCTCCGGATATGCCTCCGCGAGCGCCTTCCCCATGCCGACGGCCTGCGCGCCCTGCCCGGGAAACAGGAACGCGAGCTTCACGAGACGGCCTGCCTTGCGGTCGCGGGCGTCGCCGCCGGGCGAGCGGCGCGCGCGGGCGGCAGCGTCCAGGTCATGGAGGACGCGCCCCACGTGGCCCCGCCGCCGAACGCCGCCATGCAGAGCTTGTCGCCCTTCTTCAAGCGCCCCGCACGCACGCACTCGTCGAGACCGATCGGGATCGAGGCCGACGACGTGTTGCCGTAGCGGTCGATGTTCACGTGGACCTTCTCCGGCGGCAGCCCGAGCCGCTCGCGTACGGCCTCGATGATGCGAAGGTTCGCCTGGTGCGGGATGAAGAGGTCGACCTCGTCGGGGGTCCAGCCCGCGGCCTCCACGCAGCGGAGCGTGGCCTCGCCCATGCTGCGCACCGCGAAGGGGTAGAGCTTCTTTCCCTGCATGCGGATGAAATGCTCGCGCGCCGCCACGGTGTGCTCGCTCGCCGGGTTGCGCGAGATCCCGGCGGGCACCTCGAGCACCTCGCCCAGCTCGCCGTCGCTGTGCATGTCCACCGCGTGGAGCCCGGCCCCGGGCTCGCAGGGCTGCAGCACCGCCGCGCCGGCCCCATCGCCGAACAGCACGCACGTGTTGCGGTCGGTGTAGTCCACGATGCGCGACAGCGTCTCGACGCCCACGACCAGTACCGTGTCGGCGAGGCTCGAGCCGATGAGCCCGCGCGCGAGCCCGGTGCCGAACACGAACCCGGTGCAAGCGGCGAACATGTCGTACGCCGCGGCGCGGGTGGCCCCGAGCTTCTGCTGCAGCGTGCACGCGCACGAGGGCAGGATGCGATCGGGCGTGGTCGTCGCGAGGATGATGTGGTCCACGTCCAGGGCATCGACGCCGGCCATCTCCAGCGCGCGCTGGCAGGCGATCAACGCCAGGTCGCTCGAAGCCTGCCCGGTCGCCGCGATCCGGCGCTCGCGGATGCCGGTGCGCTCGACGATCCACTCGTCGGAGGTGTCGACGAGCTTCGCCAGGTCGGCGTTCGTGAGCACCCGATCGGGCACGTACATGCCCGTGCCGGTGATCGTGGCGCCGCGGATTCCCTCAGGCCGCCGAATCATGATCGGACTGGATCTCCTCGCGAATGTGTTCGTTGACGCGGCGCTCCACGAACGTGGTCAGGGTGTGGATCGCGCTCCGGAAGGCGCGCGGTCCGCTCGAGCCGTGGCCGACGAAGCACACGCCGTTCACGCCGAGGAGCGGCGCCGCACCGTACTCCTGCCAGTCGATGCGCGAGCGGAGCCTCGCCAGGGCACCCCGCATGAACAGCGCGCCGAACATGGCCAGCGGGTCGCGCTTGACCTCCTCGCGCACCGAGCGGCCGAGGAACGAGGCCGCGCTCTCCGCGGTCTTCAGGAGCACGTTGCCGGTGAAGCCGTCGGTGACGATGACGTCGCAGGTCCCCTTGAAGAGATCGCGGCCCTCGACGGGGCCGATGAAGTTCAAATGGCGCGCGGCTTTGAGGAGCGGCAGCACCTCCTGCACGAGCTGGTTGCCCTTGCTCTCCTCCTCGCCGATCGACAGCAGCCCGACGCGCGGGTTCTCGTGGCCGAGGAGATAGCGGGCGAAGCAGGCGCCCATGTGCGCGAACTGGACGAGCCACGGGCCCTTCACCTCGGCGTTGGCCCCCACGTCGAGCACCACGGTGCCGTGACCGGTGTTGGGGAAGAACGCGGCCAGCGCGGGCCGCGACACGCCCTCGAGCCGGCCGAGCCCGAGGAGCGCGCTCGCCACCACCGCGCCGGTGTTGCCTGCGCTGAAGATGCCGTCCAATTGCCCGTCCTTATGGCGTTGGGTGAGCACGCCGAGCGACGTCCCGGCCTTCCGTGCGGCCACGGCCGCCTTGGCGCCCATGTCCACCTTTTCGGCAGCGTGGACGACGTCCACGAGCGACACGTCCACGTGGGCGCGCGCCAGGGCCGCGCGGATTTCGGCCTCGTCGCCGACGAGCGTCAGCCGGAAGCGGCCGGGCCACTCGCGGAGCGCGAGCGCGGCGCCCTGGGCCACGGGATCCGGGCCGAAGTCGCCTCCCATCGCATCAATCCCGATGCGCGGGACAGGGGTCATGAGGGCGTCCGCCGCTATGCTTCGCGCGGCGGAACGATCTCTTCGCCCTTGTAGAATCCACAGCTCGCACAGATCCGGTGCGGGAGCCGCGGGGCGCCGCAGTGCGCGCAATTCGAGAGCCCCGGCGCGCGGAGCTTCCAGTGCGTGCGCCGCTTCTTGCCGCGCGTGTGCGAGTGACGTCGCTTGGGAACCGCCATGACGCTGAACCTCCTGGCGCCGGGCTCACGCCCCGAGCGTGGCCGCTCTGGTCAGGGCGCGCAGTCGCACGGCCCCAGGTTCAGATCGGCACCACACTTCGGGCACAGGCCCGGACAGTCCTCCCGACAGCAGGGAGTGATCGGCAACTCCAGCAGCAGGATCTCGCGAACCGTCTCGCGCAGGTCCAGCCGCCGGCCGTCGTGGAACAACATGTGATCGTCCCGCTCGAGCTCGGTCTGCTCTTCGCGTGACGCGGAACCGGTCCGCTCTGCGTAAACCACCAGCGGCGCTTCCAGCGGGAGATCGAACTCCCGCAGGCAGCGCGCGCACTCGAGGTGGGCTCGGGAACGGACGGAGCCCCGCACCGTCACCCGGTCGCCCGACCGCTCGACCGCGAACGAGCCGCGAACTTGTTCGCGCCATTCGGGTTGCGAGAGTCCGACGTCGGAAGCCGTGCCCTCGGCCTCCTCGCGGGCGACGGCCGTGCGGAGGGTGGCGAGATCGAGGACGAATCCGGTCATACGAACATGGGACGGCCTCGGGCCGCCCCCGTGAAACGCGCGGAAACTAGCATAGGGCCTTTGGTAGCGTCCACCCCGCCGGAAACCGGCCCGCGGGCCCGGCCCCCGCCGCCAAGGTTCTCCCGCGGGCGAACCTCAATGGGCGAGCGCCGCGACCCCAAAAAAAAGCTTCACCTCGCGCTCCGCCGAAGCGGGGCTGTCCGAGGCGTGGACGGCATTGCGGCCCTTGGATTCGGCGTAGAGCCGGCGGATCGTGCCCTCCGCCGCGAGCGCCGGGTCGGTCGCGCCGATCACCTCGCGCAGCGTGGCCACGGCCGCCTCGCGCTCGAGGCAGCACACCATCACCGGGCCGCTCGTCATGAAGTCCACGAGCCCCGGGTAGAAGGGCTTGCCGAGGTGCTCGCTGTAAAACTCGTTGCACTGGTCGCGGGTGATCCGCGCGTAGCGCGCCTCGACGATCTTGAAGCCCTTGTCCTCGACGTGAGCGAGGATCCTGCCCACGAGCTGCCGGCTCGTGGCGTCCGGTTTGATGATGAAAAGCGTGCGTTCGACGGCCACGGGGAGCCTCCTCACGGCCGCCGCTCGGGCGTCCGATACATTGTGCGTGGGGTGTCGCCTGGCCTCCCGTCGAGGGAGACTCGGATGCAGATTACTTCTTCTTGCGCGCCACCGCCGCAGCGATCCGCAGTTTTCGCGCGGGCCGGGCCGCGTTTTTCCGGGCGCCGTTGCGGGTGGTCCGGCGCGAGGGGCTGGCGGCCCGGGCGGGCCGGGCAGCCCGTGCGG
>DATDEX010000266.1:0-5505 GCA_036522895.1 Candidatus Eiseniibacteriota bacterium
GGCGATCTCGCGACGGTGCTCAAGAACGCCGCGCTCGCATACGTGGAGCTGCTCGAAAAGAAGAAGTTCGCGAAATGCCGCCGGCCGCGACCGCAGCGAGGCAGCGCGAAGGGCCGGCACATTCCGGCCGAGGTCAAGCGCGAGGTCCGTGAGCGCGACGGCAGGCAGTGCACGTTCGTGAGCGAGCATGGCAAGCGCTGCGAAGCGCGCAGAGGCTTGGAGTTCGACCATATCGAAACCGTGGCCCGCGGAGGAGCCGCCACGGCGAGCAACATCCGGCTACGTTGCCGGGCCCACAACCAGTACGCAGCCGAATGCACGTTCGGCGCCGGGTTCATGGAGAAGAAGCGCGAAGCGGCGCGCTGCCGTGCAGCGGAGGCGAAGGCGGAAGCAAGCGCGAGGGCGAAGGCCAAAGCCGAATCGCAGGCAGAAGCGAGGGCGCGTGACGCGGACGAGCACGACGTCATCCCGTGGCTGCGCGCGCTCGGATACAGCCTCGAACGCGCCCGGCATGGCCGGGAACTCTGCGCGCACATCCCCGACGCCCCACTCGAGGAGCGCGTGAAGGCCGCGCTCCGCGGCCTCGCCCCGGCCGGCGTGCGCCGGCCGCTGCACGTGACGAGCCCGCCGGCATGACGGCAGGCCAGCTCCCGCTCGGACCGAGAACTGCCGACGCTCACGACACCTTGTGCCTCAACCCCCATGCTCCGCTACGCCTTCACCCCCAGCGCCGAGGCCCGCTCGGCCGCCGTGCTCGGCTGCGCTTCGCGGATGAGGCCGCGGGCCCACTCGATGCGGTCGTGCACGTTGATGAACAGCACGCCGCGCACGATGTCGTTGCTCACGTAAAACACGGCGCCCTCGCGGCCGGGCTCGATCCATACGATCTCGGTGTCGAGGCGGGCCCACAGCTCGCCCACGCCCTCGAACTCCAGGTCGCCGACGCGGAACCATCTGAGCGGCAGGTGGTCGTACGGCTGCTTCGCGCCGGCCATGTTCGCGCCCACGGCGCGGCCCTGCGCGTCGGCGTGATCAGCGCCCTCGACGCGCATGATCTGGCCGAGCGCCAGGTAGGGGAACTCGGCCACGTCCCCGGCGGCCCAGACGTGCGGGTGCGAGGTCAGGCCGTACTCGTCCACCACGATGCCGTCGTCGATCGCGAGGCCCGCGGCGTCCGCCAGGTCCACGAGCGGCTCGCCCCCCTGGTCCACGATCACGAGCTGCGTGTCGAGCTCGTTGCCGAGATAGGTGTGGGCGTGGATCAGGCCATCGCTCTCCTCGATGCGCGCCAGCGCGTCGCCGCTCACCGTCTCCACGCCCATCTCGCGCAGGTAGTCCATGAGCGGCACGCCGAGGTCGCGCGGCAGCAGGCGATGCAGGGGGTACTCCTCGGTGATCACGAACGTGATCTCCTTGCCTCGCGAGCGCAGCGCCGCCGCCATCTCGACGCACGTGAACCCTCCGCCCACGAGCGTCACGTGCTGCAGCCGCTCCAGGCGTGCCTCGAGGTCGAGGTAGTCCTCCAGGTCGCGGAAGTAGCGCACGCCCGGCGTCTCGGCGCCCTCGGCGCGCAGCCGCCTCGGCCGGCAGCCGGTCGCGAGCATCAACTCGTCGAACGTGATGATCTCGCCGCGCTCGTCCCACAGCCGGCGGCCGTCGGCGTCCACCTCGATGACCTCGTGACGGAGGCGGACGTCGACGTGCTGCTCCGCGTACCAGTCGTCGCCGTGGAGGGGGAGGCGGGCGACCGTGGCCGTGCCATACCAGAGATCCTTCGTCAGCATGGGGCGCCGGTACGGGCGGTGATTCTCGCGCGAGAGGAGCAAAACGCTCCCCTCGGGATCGTGCGCGCGGATGCCCTCGATGGCCGCCGCGGCGGCGAATCCGCCGCCGACGATGCAGTACTTGGTATGCATGGGATGCCTCGCGATGGAGTCTCGGGTCCGAGTGTAGTGGCTCCGGGCGCGCGCCGCATGCCCTCCCGAAGGTTACCCGGCCGCGCCCGGCTCCGGCGGCCCGCCGGCCCCGTGCAGCTCGCGGGACAGGCCGCGCCTCCAGCTCCCTCTCGCGGCCCAGCCCACGAGCAGGGCCGAGCGCAGGATGCACGTGATCGTGATGAGCCAGGCGATGCCCAGCACGCCGGCCCCGTGCCAGTGCGGCACCATGAACGCGAGCGGAATGCGGGCGAGCGACACGACCGTGTAGATCACCGAGATCTCGCGCGTGTGCCCGGAGCCGATGACGCACTCCGCGGTCGCGATCTCGACGCCGGTCGCGACCACGGTGAGCGCCAGCACCCTCAGGTATGGGACGCCCACGGCGAACAGCGTGGGATCGCGCGTGAACAGGCTCAGGAACGCGCCCGGCACGGCGAGCAGCACGAGCGTGAGCACCGACGACGTCGTGACGGCCCAGCGCTGCGCCGTCCGCAGCACCTCCCGGGCGCGCTCGGGCTTTCCGGCGCCCAGAGCCTGCCCGAGCAGGGTCGCGCCCGCGAAGCCGATGCTCACCGACAGAATGAACTGGATCGCCTCGATGCGGTTCGCCACGCCGATGATGGCGACCGCCGCCTCCCCGAGCGGCGAGGCGGCGCGCACGAACGCCACGTAGACGACCGAGAACAGCATGCCGATCACCGCCGCCGGCACGCCGACGCGCGCGAGGCCCGCAATGGAGACCGGCGCGCCCGGAGCGCGACGGGCGAGCGGGAACGACGGGTGCCGGCGCCAGGCGAGCACGGCGTAGCAGAGCAACATGGCGACCTGGGCGATCACCGTCGCCCAGGCGGCGCCCGCCACACCGAGGCGAGGCGCGGGACCCCAGCCATAGATGAGCACCGGTGCCAGCGCCGCGTTCAGTACGATCGAGAGCAGGTCGACCATGAACGGCGTGCGCGTGTCGCCGGCCGCGCGCATCGCGATCTCGCACGTCATCGCGGTGAGCACGAACGGCGCGCCGAGCAGCACGATGCGCAGGTAGGCGGTCCCCGATGCCGCCACCGCGCCCGCCGGGTCCATGAGCAGAAACAGCGGCCGCGCGGCCACGAGCCCGGCGAGCGCACAGCCGACCCCGATGGCGAACGACGCGGCGAGCGCCCTACCCACCGCCACGCCGGCGCGCGCGCGCTCGCCGGCGCCGATCAGCTGGCTCACGTAGGCCGAGAGACCCGCCCCGAACACGTCGTTCAGCGAGTACGCGGTCCAGAGCACGAACACCGACGTGGTCACCGCCGCGGTGGCCTGGACGCCGAGGCCCTTCACCCACATGGCGTCGACCCACTGGAACGCGAGCCGCAGCGCCTGCGAGGCGAGGACGGGGAGGGCGAGCCGGAAGAGCGTGCCCGGCACGGGGCTCTCGAGGAGCCGCGCGTCGCGGGCGGGCGCAGCCATCAGGCGGGACCCGCTTCGTCCGCCGCGGCGGGTGTCTCGACCGGAAACACCCGGCGCGCGAGATCGCCGGCGTGCAGATCCATGAGCGCGTGGATGAGCATGGCCGGCCAGATCGAGCCCGCCACGAGCAGAACGCCCGTGAAGAAGGCGCCCGCGAGCGTGGTGAGCAGGACCCCGCGCGGCCCCTGGTAGGCGTGGCACACCCCGAACACGATCGCCTGCGCGATGCACGCGAGCGTGAACGGCATCCAGTGCGCGGCATACCAGAGGAGGAAGCCGCGGAACAGGAACTCCTCGCACACGCCGGCCGTGCACGCGAGCAGTACGAACTTCGGAAACTCCGCGGACGAGTGCGGCATGAGCCGCTCCACCGCCGCCAGCCGGTCGCGCACCCGCGCCCGCAGCTTCTCGTCGGTCGCGAGCGCGCCGCGCTGTCGGCTCACGAGCGTCACGATCGTGGTGAGCCCGACCAGGACACCGGCGAGCCCCGGCGTGGGCCGCAGCGCCAGCCCGAGCGTGATCGGGCTCCGCCGCACCGCGAGCCACACCGCGAGCACGAGGCCGGTGAGAAGCCACTGCGTGACGACGGCGCGCGTCCACAGCCGCCGGCGCAGTGCCGGCACCTCGGACGGGGCCCGCGCGCGCAGCATGCGGATACCGAAGAGCGCGCGCAACGGAAGCCCCACCACGATGAGCAGAACCAGCGCGTGATCCGCGAGCGTGAGCATGGGTCGCCGAGTGTAGCGCGGGTGCTCTAGTATGCCCACGAACTCGCACACCTGGCTTGGAGGTCCGCCATGCGCCATTCCGTGTCCGTCCCGTTCACGTTCGTGTGTTTCGCCGCCGTGCTCGCGCTCGGGGCCGCGCCGGACAGCACGCGTCACGCCGCGCCGCACGTGGTGCCCGTCGCCGTGCAACTCGGCGAGACGCGCCCGATCGAAACCATGCTCGGCGACGGCTCGCTCCCGACCGCGCTCGACGAGTGGGTCGAGATGATCCAGGGCGCCAGGCAGGAGGTGGATCTCGAACACTTCTACCTGTCGACCAAGAGCGGCGAGGCGCTCGACCCGGTGCTCGACGAGATCGGGCGTGCCGCCGCCCGCGGCGTCCGCGTCCGACTGCTGCTCGACGCCGGCATGCACCGCACCTACCCGGAGCCCGCGGATTCGCTCGCGCGGCTCCCCGGCGTGAGCGCGCGGTTCGTGGACTATCACCGGCTCGCGGGCGGGGTGCAGCACGCCAAGTTCATGGTCGTGGACGACCGCGAAGCCTGGCTCGGCAGCCAGAACCTCGACTGGCGATCGCTGTCGCACATCCACGAGCTCGGCGCACGCGTGCGGCTCGTGCCGGTGGCGCAGGCGTTCGACGACGTGTTCGAGACCGACTGGGCCGCGGCCGACAGCACGACGAAGCCGGCCCCGGCGGACCTGCACCCGGCCAAGTGGCCGATCGCCTTCCGCCAGGACGGCGTCCCCGGCCTGCTCTGGGCGAGCGCGAGCCCGCGCGCGCTCACCCCGGCCTCGATCCCCTGGGACCACGACGTGCTGCTCCAGCGCGTGAACGCGGCGAAGCAGGAGATCGTCGCGCAGGTGCTCACCTACGGCACCGGCGGCCACGGCGACACGGATTCGACGCTCCATCTCGCGTTGCTCGCGGCGGCCGCGCGCGGCGTGCAGGTGAAGCTCATCGTCTCGGACTGGGTGGTGGGCGGGCGCGGCGAGGCCGACCTGCGCGCGCTGGCCGCCACGCCCAACGTCGAGGTGCGGATCTCGCAGATCGCCGATTGGAGCCGGGGCTACATCCCGTTCGCGCGCGTCGAGCACTGCAAGTACATGGTCGTCGATTCGAGCTGGCTCTGGCTCGGCACGAGCAACTGGGAGCCCGGGTACTTCTTCTCGTCGCGAAACATCGCGGTGACGCTCCAGCATCGCCCGCTCGCGCGCCGCGCGCGGGGCATATTCGAGACGAGCTGGACCGCGCGGAGCGCCGTGCCGCTCACGCCGGGACTGAAGCTCACGCGCCGCACGCACGGGGAGACGCCGCCGGCGGGCATGACGCTCTACGGCGGGTAGCGCGCCGCGGTCGACCCCCGGCGCGCCCGGCGGCGCGCGTCGAG
>DATDEX010000267.1:0-14100 GCA_036522895.1 Candidatus Eiseniibacteriota bacterium
GTGCTCCAGACCGTGGTTTCCGCGCCGCTCCCCGCCGCTCCCGCTCGGGCTCGCGGATGCGTGGCGCGCCCGCGCGATTCCGCTCTTCGGCGTGATCGGCATCGCGCTCGTGCTCCAGACCGTGGTTTCCGCGCCGCTCCCCGCCGCGATGCGCCTGGGGCTCGTCGTGACCTGGCTCCTCCCCGCGCTCCTCATCGTGCTCATCGGGCTCCACCTCGGGCTCTCGCTTCCCGGCGCCCCGGTCGCGGCGGAGAATCTCTACTACGGCTGGCTCGGGGTCGGTGTCGTCGCGAGCCTCGCGATCCCGCTCTTCGGCTGGGGCATTCTGATCGCCGCATTGGTCTTCACCACGCGCCGCACCGCGCGCTGGTACCGGCCCGAGGTGGGCTGATGCTCGAGATCGTCTCGCTCACCCGCCGCTACGACGAGCGCCTCGCGCTGGACGACGTGTCGTTCGGGGTGGGAGCCGGCGAGATCGTGGGCCTCCTCGGCGCGAACGGCGCCGGCAAGAGCACGCTGCTCCGCACCGCCGCCGGGCTCCAGCCCCCGGACTCGGGCCACGTGCGCGTCGCCGGGCACGACGTGTGGGCCGCGCCGCTCGTCGCCAAGCGCTCGCTCGGCTACGCCGCCGAGGAGCCGTCGTTCCACGACGAGCTCTCGGCGCGCGAGTACCTGGCGTTCGTGGCCGCGGTCCGCGGCCTCGAACCCGCGAGCGCGGGCGAGCGCGCCGCCGCGCTCGCGCAGGGACTCGACCTCGGCCCGCGGCTCGACGAGCCCGTGCGCGCGTACTCGCACGGCATGCGGAAGAAGCTGTCGTTCCTCGCCGCCGTGCTCCATCGCCCGGGGGTGCTCCTGTGCGACGAGGCGCTCGAGGGATTCGACGCGCTCTCGGCGCTGTCGGCCAAGGCCGAGTTGCGCGAGCTCGCGGCCGCCGGCAGCGCGGTGCTGTTCTCGAGCCACGTCACCGAGACCGTCGAGCGGCTGTGCGATCGCGTCGTGCTGCTCCACTCGGGCCGCGTGGCGCGCGAGCTCTCCCGCGCCGAATGGGGCGCGGGCGACGATCTGCATTCTCCGCTCGAACGCGTGTTTCTCGAGGTGCTCAGGCCCGTCCCCGTGGAGGATGTCCGATGAACTCCCGCAGCATGCGCCGGGCCGCCGGCCTCGCCGCGCTCGCGCTGCTCATCGCCCCGCTCGCGGCGCTCGGCGCGGGCATCCCCGCGCCGCCCCAGGTGCTCGCAATGTGGAACAGCAGGGACGGCGCCTCGCTGCGCGCCGAACTCCGCCGGCTCGTGGCCGTGGGCGAAGCTCCCGGCGCCAGCGCGAACGATCGGCTCAATGCGGGCGAATCCTCCTACTGGCTCGGCGTCCAGGACTCGGACGCCGGGCAGGCCGACAGCGCGCTCGCGCGCTGGCGGGAGGCCGTGCGATTGCGCGGGGACTTCGACGACGGCTTCGCGCTCGTCGACGCGCTGCTCCGCCGCGGCACGCCCGCCGATCTCCGCGAGGCCCGCGCGCAGGCCCAGACGCTGGCCGAGGAGGCGACATTGTCCCTGCAGCGGCGCGCTCCCGAGGCGCACGCCCGGCTGGCGTGGGCACTCCATCGGCTCGGTCGCTCCGACAGCGCGCTCGCGGAGATCCGCGACCAGGCCCGCTCCCTCGAGCGGCGGCCGACATGGACGCGGCGCTTCGCGGAGATCGAGCTCGCGGCCGGGGACACGGCCACGGCGTGGCCCTGGCTGGTCGTCTCGTCCGCGCGCGCGCGCGGCCGGGACGCCGCGCTCGAGTCGCTGCTCGTGCGCGTCCAGCACGCGCTCCATTACAACGACGAGCACCGGCAGGTCTCGGTGAGCCTGATCCTGGACCGCGTGCTGGCCGAGGAGCGGGCCTTCGCGGCGGCGCTGGGCGGACGGATCGAGACGATCCGCGCGAAGGACGGATTCCCGCTCGAGGTGTTCACGTTCGCCGCCGCGCGCGGCAGCGTGCGGCGTGCCCCGTGCCTGTTCCTCCTCGCCCCCGCCGACACCGTGACGGCGACCGACTCGCTCGTGGCGGCGCTCACGCGGGCGGGCCATCCGGTCGCTCTCCTCGCGCCGCGCGGAACGCTCGGCTCGCTGGGTCCGGGCGCGTACGGCCCGCAGGCCTGGCTCGGCGAGGAGGCCCGGTTCGAATCGCTCACCGGCGCCGACGCGACGCTCGTCCTGGGCACGCTCGCCCGGCGGCCGGACTTCGCCGGGGACGCCTGGATCGTGGGCGCGGCGGGCGAGCGCGCACGCTCCGGGCTCGCGCTCGCACGCGCCGGGAAGCGCACGCTCGCGCTGCTGCTCGTCGCGCCCCGCGTGCCGGACGTGGAGTTGCCCGAGTTCCGCGCGCGGCTGCGTGTGATGAAGACGCGCACGTTCGTCCAGGTCTCGCCCGAGGAGCCCGCCGCGCTCGAGTTCGCCGACCTGCTCGCGCGCGACCTCCCGGCGGGCCAGGTGCGCGTCGCCGATTCCGGACTCGCCGGGCGCGGCCCCGCGATCTTCCGCGGCGATCCCAAGGTGCCGGGCCGCCTGCTCGAGTGGCTCGAGGAGCGGCCCGCGGCGAAGTGAGGCGCGGTGGCCCGGCGACGGAGCCGGACCTGGGCGCGCACGCGCACCGGCCCGGGCGTGGCGGCTCGAGCGGACGCGTCACCCTTCGCGGCCGGCCGACTCCGCTTGCGCCTCCACGAGCAGCACCGCCGTGAGAATGAGTCCCGCGCCCAGCCACCAGCGTGCGGCGAAGCGCTCGCCGCCGAGCGTCAACGCAAAGAGCAGTGCGAACACCGGCTCGAGCGCGAAGAGAAGCCCCACGCGGCCCGCGGAGAGCGTGCGCTGCGCGCGGACCTGGAGGAGCGGCGCGAGCGTGCTCCCCGCGACCGCGAGGTAGGCGAAGCGCCCGAGGCCGGCGCCCGTGAGGAGTGCGCGCGCCGCGGCCGGCGGGCCGGCGAACGGCAGCAGGACGGCGGCGACCGTGAACGATTGCACGCACACGAGCGCCACGACGTCGGCGCCCGCCGCGAAGCGGGACACCGCCACGATCTGGAGCGCGAAGAGCGCGGCACCCGCGAGCGTCCACGCCTCGCCGACCCCCAGCGCGAGCCCCGAGCGGAGCGACAGCAGGGCCGAGCCGGCCAGCGCGAGCGCGATCCCGGCGACCAGGCGCGCGCCCGGCCGCTGTCCGAGGAGCGGCCACGCCCAGAACGCGGCGAACAGCGTGCCGGCGCAGGTGAGAAACGCCGAGCTCCCGGCCGAGGTCGAGCGCAGGCCGACCGCCTGGAAGTAGAACCCGCCGAGCATGAGGAGCCCGGAGAGGAGCCCGCCGGTCACGTCGTGGCGCGAGGGGACCTTGCGCCGCACGAGCAGCACGAGCGCGAACAGCGCGCCCGCCACCGTGAAGCGCCACGCCACGAGCGTCGCGGGCGGCACCGCCGCCACGCTGTCACGGATCGCGACGAACGTCCCGCCCCAGAGGAGCGTGGCGGCGACCATCGCGGCGACCGCGCTCCGCTCGGCCGAGCGGGCGCTCATCACACGTGCTTCATCCGCGCGGGCGCTGCGGGGCGCGGCGGCGCCGGGGCGCGGGTGCGCGCGCGTGGGTGAGCGCGTAGGACAGGCTCTCGAACTCCATGGTCATGTCCACGGTGCGCAGCGTCACCGCGGGCGGGACGCGCAGCTTGCGCGGGGCGAAGTTGAGGATCCCCTGCACGCCGGCCGCCACGAGCGCGTCGGCCACCTCCTGCGCGGCGCGCACGGGCGTGGCGATCACCCCGATCTCGAAGCCGTCCCGCGCCGAGAGCTGCGACACCGGCCGCACGACGAGCCCCTCCAGCGTGCGCCCGATCCGGGCGGCGTCGGCGTCGAACACCGCGACGATGTCGAAGCCCTGGTCGGCGAAGCCGCGGTAGCCGAGGAGCGCGGTGCCGATGTGCCCGGCGCCCACGACGCACGCCTTCCAGCGGCGGTCGAGCCCGAGCAGGGCGCGGATCTCGTCGCGCAGGTGCTCGACGTGGTAGCCGAGGCCGCGCCGGCCGAACGACCCGAACGACGAGAGGTCCTTGCGCACCTGCGCCGACGTGATGCCCTCGCGCTCGGCGAGCAGGTGCGAGGAGATCATGCGCTTGCCCTCGGCCGCGACTTCTTCCAGCACGCGGTAATAGTTCGAGAGCCGGCGAACGGTGGGTTCGGAGATGTGGGACATGCTCCCCTGTTCGTGAATCTTTTCACGAGCGATGGCCGGGAAAAGGCAGCGCAGGCGATCCCTGCGCTGCCCGTTCCGTCCGTGCTCACGCCTCGGGCGTCACGTCCTCCGCGGGCGCTTCCCCGGCACCCTCGACGATCTCGCCGGCCTCGCCGCCCTCGCCGGCCTCGTCGTCCTCCGGGACCACGCGCGTCACGCCGCCGACCGTGTCGGGCAGCAGCGTGCCGCCCTCCTCGGACGTCGTGAGGTTCACGAGGCGCACGCCCTGGGTGTTGCGGCCCATGACGCTGATGCCCTTCACCGGCATCCGGATCAACTGGCCCTGCTTGGTGACGATCATGAGCTCGTCGCCGTCGACGACCTCCTTCACCGCCACGACGTTGCCGTTCCGCTCGGTGGTCTTGATCGTGATGATGCCCTTGCCGCCGCGGTGCGAGACCCGGTACTCGGAGATCTCGCTCCGCTTGCCGTAGCCGTTCTCGGTCACCGCGAGCAGCGTGGCCTGGCGCTTCACGCCGACCATGCTCACGACCTCGTCCTCGGCGTCGTCGAGCGTGACCGCCTTCACGCCGTAGGACGTGCGGCCCATCGAGCGCACCTCGCCCTCGTGGAACCGGATCGCGAGCCCCTTCTTCTTGGCGAGGATGATGTCCTGCGTGCCCTCGGTGATCGTCGCCTCGATGAGCGCGTCGCCCTCCTCGAGCAGGATCGCGTTGATGCCGGCCTTGCGCACGTTGCCGTAGGCCGACAGCAGCGTCTTCTTGATGAGGCCCTTCTTCGTCGCACACACCAGGTAGTGCTGGTCGTCGAACGACTTCACCGCGACCACGGCCTGGACGCGTTCGTCGCGCGCCATGCCCTCGAGGTGGTTCACGAGCGGGCGGCCCTTCGCCATGCGGCCGGCCTGCTCGATCTCGTGCACCTTGAGCCAGTAGCAGCGCCCCTTGTCGGTGAGGAACAGCAGGTAGGCGTGGGTGTTGGCGATGAACAGGTGCTCGATGAAGTCGTCTTCCTTCGTGCGCGCGCCGATCACGCCCTTGCCCCCGCGGCGCTGCGCGCGGTAGGCCGAGATCTCCTGGCGCTTGATGTAGCCGGCGTGGGAGATCGTGATCACCATGTCCTTCTGCTCGATCGTGTCCTCGTAGTCGATGTCGCCCTCGTCCACCACGATCTGGGTGCGGCGGTCGTCGCCGTACTTGTCGCGCAGGCGGCGCACCTCGTCCTGGATGATCGTGAGCATCTTCTTCTCGCTCGCGAGGATCGACTTGAGCTGCTCGATCAACTGGATGACCTCGAGGTACTCGGCCTGAATCTTCTCGCGCTCGAGCCCGGTGAGGCGCTGGAGCCGCATCTCGAGGATGGCGTTGGCCTGGATCTCGCTCAGCTTGAACTGCTGCATGAGCCCAGTGCGCGCCGTCTCGGGATCCTTCGCTTTGCGGATCAGCGCGATCACCTCGTCCAGGTGGTCGAGCGCGATCTTCAGGCCCTCGAGAATGTGGGCGCGGCGCTCCGCCTCGGCGAGGTCGAACTCCGTGCGCCGGCGCACGACCTCGCGCCGGTGCCGGACGTACTGGTCGAGCAGCGCGCGCAGCGTGAGGATTTGCGGCCGGTTGTCGACGAGCGCGAGCATGATGGCGCCGAACGACGTCTGGAGCGGGGTGTGCACGAACAGCTGGTTCAGGACGACCTTCGGGTTCGCGTCCTTCTTGAGCTCGACGACGATGCGCATGCCGTCGCGGTCGGACTCGTCGCGCAGGTCGGAGATGCCGGCGAGCTTCCCCTCGCGGACCAGGTCGGCGATCTTCTCGAGCAGCGACGTCTTGTTGACCTGGAACGGGATCTCGGTGACCACGAGGCTCATCCGGCCCGCCTTGCCCTCCTCGACCTGCACCTTGGAGCGCATCTTCATGCTGCCGCGCCCGTTCAGGTAGCAGTCGCGGATGCCCTGGGTGCCGTAGATGATGCCGCCGGTCGGGAAATCCGGACCCTTGACGATCTTGAGCAGCTCGTCGTCCGCCGTCTCGGGCTTGTCGATCACGGTGATGATCGCGTCGCACACCTCGCGCAGGTTGTGCGGCGGCACCTCGGTGGCCATGCCGACCGCGATGCCCGAGCAGCCGTTCACGAGCAGGTTCGGCACCACGCCCGGCAGAACGACCGGCTCCTCGCGCGTCTCGTCGTAGTTCGGGCGGAAGTCGACGGTGTTCTTCTCGAGGTCGGCGAGCATCTCCATGGCGAGCGGGGTCAGCCGCGCCTCGGTGTAGCGCATGGCCGCCGGGGCGTCGCCGTCGATGCTGCCGAAGTTGCCCTGGCCGTCCACGAGCGGGTAGCGCATCACCCAGTCCTGCGCGAGGCGCACGAGCGTCGGGTACACGACGCCCTCGCCGTGCGGATGGTAATTACCCGACGTGTCGCCCGCGATCTTCGCGCACTTTCGGTAGCCGCGCCCCGGGGCGAGGTTCAGGTCGTTCATCGCGACCAGGATCCGCCGCTGCGAGGGTTTCAGGCCGTCACGCACGTCGGGCAGTGCGCGCGAGACGATGACCGACATCGAGTAATTGAGATAGCTGGTCTTCATCTCCTCTTCGATGTGCAGATCGATGATCTTCGTCCGGTCGTTCAGCGCCATGGCGTCATCCTCTTCCCTCGTATGGCCGTCACGCCGCGAGCGGTCCGCATCCTGCGTGCCGCGCGACGCGCGATGTCGTCATTCTTGAACGGTACGTTTCCAGCGCCACTCGATCGCGGCCGTGGCCCAGCTCGTGGAGCGATCGGGATCGCTCTCGCGGTGAACGAACTCGCGCCGGAACGCGAGCGTGGTTCCGAACGCGTGCCCGCCCCCGGTCTTGTAGAGGAACGTCGCGCTCGAGGACGCGACCACGCCGCTCGCCGCGTCGCGGACCTCCCCGCGCTGGTCCTGCTCCTGCCGGCCGTAGCCGAACCCGGCGCCCCACAGGAGCCGCACGCGCCGGCCCTCGCGCAGCCGCGCCTCGCCGCGCCACTCGCCGCCGAACGACCAGCGGTGCGTCGATGCCACCGTGCCGAGCGCCGTCCCGGTGTTGGGGTCGTGCAGGTCGGCGAGCCCGGTGCCGAGATCGTCCGCGAACAGGTCGACGCCGAACGCGAAGCGCTCGTTCACCGGCCACAGCGTGCCCAACGAGACGGTCGAGCCGCCGGTGCCGGGATTCCCGGTCACGCCGAGCGTGCTGCCCGCCGCGATCCGCAGCTCGGGTGCCGCCCACGCCGCTCCCGCGCCACTAATCGCCGCGGCGCACACCGCGGCCGACACCGCCACGCCGGCGAGACGCGCCAGAATGCGCCGTGACCCCCGCATCAGATGTCCAGGTTCTTCACCGCCAGCGCATTCTCCTCGATGAACGCGCGCCGGGGCTCGACCTGCTCGCCCATCAGGATCGTGAAGATGCGGTCCGCCTCGACCATGTCCTCCGTGGTGACGCGCACGAGCGTGCGGGTCTCGGGGTTCATCGTCGTGCGCCACAGCTGCTCCGGGTTCATCTCGCCGAGGCCCTTGTAGCGCTGCACCTGCACGTTCTTCTTGTCGATGCGGGCGATCGCCTCCAGGCGCTCCCTGTCGTCGAAGCAGTAGATCTCTTCCTTGCCCGACTTGACCAGGAAGAGCGGCGGCTGGGCGATGTAGATGTGCCCGGCCTCGACGAGGGGCTTCAGCTCGCGGAACAGGAACGTGAGGAGCAGCGTGCGGATGTGCGCCCCGTCCACGTCGGCATCGGCCATGAGGATGACCCGGTGGTACCGGAGCTTCGCGATGTCGAACTCTTCCTTCACCCCGGCGCCGAGCGCGGTGATGATGCTGCGGATCTCCTCGTTGGCGAGGATCTTGTCGATGCGCGCCTTCTCGACGTTCAGGATCTTGCCGCGAATGGGCAGGATCGCCTGGAAGCGGCGGTCGCGGCCCTGCTTGGCGGAGCCCCCGGCCGAGTCGCCCTCGACGATGTAGAGCTCGCACTCCTCGGGGTTGTCCCAGGCGCAGTCGGCGAGCTTGCCGGGCAGCGAGCCGCCGTCGAGGATGGTCTTCCGCCGGGCCAGGTCGCGCGCCTTGCGCGCCGCCTCGCGGGCCCGCGCGGCGGCGATCATCTTTTCGACGATCTTGCGCGCCACCGAGGGATTCTCCTCGAAGTGCTCGCGCAGGCCTTCACCTACAACGGTTTCCACAGCCCCTTTGATCTCGCTGTTGCCGAGCTTGGTCTTGGTCTGGCCCTCGAACTGCGGGTTCTGCATCTTGATCGAGATGACCGCGACCAGGCCTTCGCGCACGTCCTCGCCGCCGATGTCGGCCTTGAGGTTCTTCGTGTGGCCCTCGCGATTCGCGTAGTTCACGAGCGTGCGCGTGAGCGCGGAGCGGAAGCCGCCGACGTGCGTGCCGCCCTCGATCGTGTTGATGTTGTTCACGAACGACAGCAGCGTCTCGCCGTAGGTGTCGTTGTACTGGAAGGCCACCTCGACCGACACGTTGTCGCGCTCGCGCGTGAACACCACCGGCTTCGGGTGCAGCACCTCCTTGTTCGTGTTGAGGAATCGCACGAACTCGGCGATGCCGCCCTTCGCGAAGTAGTCCGTCGCCTTGCCGGTGCGCGTGTCGACGAGATGGATCGTGAGCCCGCTGTTCAGGTACGCCAGCTCGCGCAGGCGGGAGGCGATCGTGTCGAAATGGAATTCGGTGGTCTCGAAGATCGTCGCGTCCGGCTTGAAGCGCACCGTGGTGCCGCTCCCCTTCTCCTTCTTGTCCGCCGGCTTCGTCGTCATCGGCGCGGTCGGCGCGCCGCGCACGTACGACTGCGTGTAGAGCTTGCCGTCGCGCAGCACCTCGACCGAGCAGGTCTCCGAGAGCGCGTTCACGCACGACACGCCGACGCCATGGAGCCCGCCCGAAACCTTGTAGGAGGCGTTGTCGAACTTGCCGCCGGCGTGCAGCGTGGTCATGACGACTTCGAGCGCCGGCTTGCCCGTCGCGGCATGGATGTCGACCGGGATGCCGCGGCCGTTGTCCTTCACGACCAGGCTGCCGTCCGTGCCGATCGTGACCGTGATGTCGTCGCAGTGGCCGGCGAGCGCCTCGTCGACCGCGTTGTCCACGACCTCCCAGATCAGGTGGTGGAGTCCGCGGACGCCGGTGTCGCCGATGTACATGGCCGGCCGCTTGCGCACCGCCTCGAGGCCCTCGAGCACGGTGATGCTGGTGGCGTCGTAATGATGACCCTTGGGCTCCGCCGTCAAGATGACTTCTCCTTCCTTCGCGCTCACCGCAGGTTCCCTCCCGACCCGTCCCGCAGACGGGTTCCCGACGGCCTGAAGCGCACGTCGCGTACGACGTCGGCGCCCAGGTGCCGGTTCAGGTTGCGTACGAGCTCGGGCTTCAGGAACCCCAGCTCGTGCATCCAGGCCGATCCTTCGACCTCCACGGTCAGCGCACCATCCCGGAAGGACACCGCCCGCGTGCGACCGGCGATGCGGGCTCCGGCGATGGCGGGCCAATCCGCGACGGCTCGCCAGCCCTCCGCGGTCTCGTCGAGCCCGAGTTGCCGGAGCAAGTCGGACAGCACGGCCGCGAGGGGCTTCATCTCGTTCATCCAGCGTCCGGCAGGCGCAGCGGCATGACCAGGCAGAGCAACTCCTCGTCCGCCTGCGCCAGCGCGCCCACGGGCTCCACGATGCCCGCGGACAACGCCGTCTTGAGCCGGAACACCACCTTCTCCGTGGGGATGTTCCGCAAGGTCTGCAGCAGGTAGCGTGCGTTGTAGCCGATGTCCATGTCCTCGCCCTGGTAGTCGGCGTCCACCTTCTGCTCGCCGGCGCCGAAGTCGGCCGTGGCCGACGACACCGCGAGCTGGTTGCCCTTGAGCGAGAAGCGGACCTGTTGCGTGTTGGCGTCCGCGTGCGAGGCGACGATGTCCACGGCCTCCATGAGGTCCGAGCGCGTCACCGTGAGCGAGCGCGGGTTGTCCTTGGGGATCACCTGCTCGTAGTTCGGATACGGCCCCTCGAGGAGCCGCGCCGTCACCTGCACGCGGAACTCCCCCACCTGGGCGACGAAGCCGGCGTGCCCCTTGCCGTCCGCGATCCGGATCTCGACCGGGCTCGTGGCCTCGGCGGAGGCCCGGCTCATGGTGCCGAGCGCGCGCGCCGGAATGATGACGCCGTCGCGGGTCAGGTCGCCGTAGGCGCCCTTGCACGTGGCCCGCGCGAGGCGATGGCCGTCGGTGGCCACGAACGCCACGAGTTGCGTGCTGCCGTGCAGGAACACGCCGTTCAAGCTCGCGCGTGTCGTCTCCTCGCTCACCGCGTAGGCGGAGCGCTCGACCAGGCGCGCGAGCGTCTCGCCCGGGAGCGTCACCCGGAGCTCGCCCTTCAACTCCGGCGGCGAGGGGTACTCCTCGCTTTTCTGCACCGGGAAGCGCGACCAGCCCTTGCCGTCGCCGTAGCCCGCCTCGAGCTGGTTCTTCTCCGAGCGGAGCGTCACCGCGCCGCGCGGCATCTTGCGCACCACCTCGTGGAAATGCTTGGCGTTCACCGCGACGCGGCCGGGTGCCTGACCCATGCACGGCACGGTCACGCTGGTCGTGAGGTCCAGGTCACTGCCGGTCACGCGCAGGCTGGTCTTGTCCGCCTCGAGCAGCAGGCAGTTGAGCAGCGGCTGGGCACTTTTCTGTGGAACCGATCCGAGGGCGCGGGCCACTGCGAAGGCCAGATCGCCCTGCTGGATGGTGAGGTCCATGGGTCACTCCCTGACGGCTAGGAACTTCATGTCCGGCCTCGGTTTCCGCCGCTTCCGGACGGTCGATCCGGGGGGCGTTTCGAAGCGCCGGCCCATTCTAGGCAGCCCCACGCTCGAAGGCAAGCGGATAGCGGCCCGAAAAGCGGCTTCTAACTCTTTCTGTATCAATCAATAAGAACCTAGTAACCGTAGAGGCTGTGGACGCCGTTCACAACCCCTCGACGCGACCCGCAACCGGGCGTCCCGGCCGGGCTTGGCTCGACACGACGGGTGTGCACAACGGCGTCGGTTGTCCACGCTCCGCGGGTGCGGTGGGCGAGCGTCCCTCCCCCGCCGCGGCCGCCCACAGCGCGTCCACGCCGATTCACGAGGCGACTGTGGAGAACAGTCCGTTCACCTTGTCGCGGAACGCTTCATCGCTCTGGATGCGCTCCGCGACGTGGCGGCAGGCGTGGATCACCGTGCTGTGGTCGCGGCCGCCGAAGACGCGCCCGATCTCGACGAGCGACAGCTCGGTGAGATGCCGCATGAGGTACATCGCCACCTGGCGCGGCAGCGCGATGGTCTGCGTGCGGCGCTTGCCCGCGAGCGTCTCGGGGCGCACGCCGAAGCGCTCGGACACCGCGGCGAGGATGCGCTCCGGCGTGTGGCTCTCGAGCTCCGGCTTCACGTACTGCGCCAGCACCTCGTTGGCGAGCTCGGGCGTGACGTCGCGATGGGTGAGCGAGGCGACCGCCATGAGCCGCACGAGGCAGCCCTCGAGGTCGCGCACGTTGCCGCGCACGCGGTCGGCGATCAGCAGCACGACGTCGTCCGCGAGCCGCAGTCCGCCGGACTCCTGCTCGCAGCGGCTGCGCAGGATGGCGATGCGCGTCTCGAGGTCGGGCTGCTGCGTGTCGGCGACGAGACCCTGGTTGAAGCGCGAGATCAAGCGGTCCTCGAGGCCCGCGATGTCCTTCGGCGGCTTGTCGGCGGTGACCACGATCTGCTTGTGGGCGTCGCGCAAGGTGTTGAACGTGTGGAAGAACTCCTCCTGCGTGCCCTCCTTCCCCGCCAGGAACTGCACGTCGTCCACGAGCAGCACGTCGACGGTCCGGTACTTGTTGCGGAACGCGGCGGTCTGGCCGTGCTGGATGGCCCAGATCATCTCGTTCGTGAAGCGCTCGGCGGAGACGTAGTAGACGCGCGCCTCCGGCTTCAGCCGCTTCACCTCGTGGCCCACGGCGTGCAGGATGTGCGTCTTCCCGAGCCCCGAGTCGCCGTAGATGAAGAGCGGGTTGTAATCCTCGCCGGGGCGCTGCGAGACGGCCATCGCGGCGGCGTGCGTGAAGCGATTGCTGGCGCCGACCACGAACGACTCGAACGTGAGCCGCGGGTGGAGCTGGCTGTCGAGCCACTCGAGCGCCGGGGCCGGCGTGGGGCGCGCCGCCGTGGGCGTGCGCGCGGGGACCAGGGGCGGGACGGGCACCGGCTCGCGCGGCGAGAAGCGCAGGTCGGGGCAGCGGCCGAGAATGTCGGCCAGGGCGCGGCGGAGCGTGGTGAGGTGGTGCTCGTGGATCCAGTCCACGAAGAACGCGTTGGGGACCTCGAGGTCCACCTGCTGGGGGGTCAGTTCGCGCGCCACGATGGGGCGGAACCAGGTATCGAATGCCTGCGGGCTCGCGAGATGGTCCTTCACCTTGAGGAGGACCTGTTCCCAGACGACCGCGACCTGTTCGGGTGCAACGGGCAGGACGGCCATATCCAACATCCTTGCAGAGATGGTTCGTGCCGTCGTCCACCGGGGCGAGAAGCCTTCGCAAGTGATTGCGCTTACGGCTGCTGGCCTTGGGGGCTCGGGCTGCGTTTGCATCGGGGACGGGAGTTGTCCACACCGTGGACAAGCTCATATATCGATTTTACACAACTACTTGAAGGGTTCTCCCTGGGCTCCCTCCACAGAGTGTCCACAGCGATGGGGACCGGGGTGGGACGGGGCACGCCGGGGGGTGCGGCCCGGAGCGGCGGCTGTCCTCCAAAGCTTGGGGTGGCAATGTCTTGCGGGATGATAATGGGCCGTGTGCCGCGCTCCCTTGCGACTCGGCCACGCGGTGGACGGTCAGGCTAGCATCCGCCCCCGGGGGCGACAAGCGACGAGTTAAGATTCTGTAATCACATACAGCACTTTGTGTTACGTGGCTACTTCCGGATCGTCGCCTCAGAATGGAAACAGCACCCCGATCGTGAACGACGCATCGTCCCTAACCGCATCGCTGACAGCGAGTTGCCCCTCAGCGAGGATGCGGAGGTCGGGATTCGGCCGGAATTCCATCCCGGCCCGCACGGGGAACGAGGTGTCGGTATCCCGCACGTTGGCCACGTCGAAGCGCGACAGGAGCAGGCTCGCGCCGCCGTAGGCGACCCACTTGTCCGAGGGATCGAGGCTCCGCGACACAACGACCTGCGGACCCACGGACAGGATCGTGAAGTCGTCCGCGCTCTCCACCCCGATCGCGCCGCCCAGCGAGACGTTCACCGGGAAGGCCGGACCCTGCGCGGCGAGCTGGCCGCGGAAGTCTCCGCCGAGGCGGACCGAGGTGCGCGTGTTGTGGCCGAGGTCGATTCGCGACAGGCCACCCTGGAACCCGAAGTCGAGGTTGGGATAGAACGAGAGCCGGAGCTGGCCCGAGAGCGTGGCGCTGCTCTGGTCGAACTGGAGGTAGGCGCCGCCGAGCCGGCCGTTGACCGGCACGACCCGGGCCTCGGAGAGCGAGCCGTGGATCTGGGCGCTGGCGGGCGCGACCGAGCCAACGAGCAGTGCCGCGGTGAGCAGAAAACGCTTCACGGGGATCTCCCTTCTGCCGTTTCGAGCCTGGTGGTCGTCCGTGAACGCGGGAAGCGAGCCGCCAAGCTGCCCCCTGCGGGCGCCGAGGTCAAGCGCTTGCTTCCGGCCGCGCTCGCTTCCGGCGCTCGCCCGGGCACGCGCCGGTTGCGCGCGAGCGCGCGCGCGTGAGACAAGCGCGGGATGAAGCTCCTGTCCGACTTCGATGGCGTGTGGACCTCGCCCGGCGCCGAGGGCCTCGCGCACGGCGTGGAGCTGGACGAGGCGCTCGTCGCGGTGGCGGAGCCGCGCGATCGCGACGCGGTGCGCGACT
>DATDEX010000268.1:0-6730 GCA_036522895.1 Candidatus Eiseniibacteriota bacterium
GGCGGCACGAGCAGGAGGGCGACGAGCAGCACGCGTCGCAGCGACGGCGGGCAAGCGGGCCACATCACGGCGAGCCTCCGGCGGCCGCCCGTCTCGCGGGCGGAAGAAGGTCAGGGGACGACCGGCTCCACGGTGTGGCGCGGCCGGCGCAGCTTCACGAGGCGGCCGAGCTGCTGGGTCGTGGCGCCGCCCGGCGTGGTGACGCTCATGCGATAGAAGTAGACACCGTTCGCCAGCTCGTCGCCATCCGAGTCGCGACCGTCCCACGCGAGCTGATGGTACCCGGGAGAGAGCCCGCGCACGACGTTCGTGTAGATGCTCCGGCCGCTCTGCGAGAACACGTGCACCTTCACGTCCGCGTTCTCGCTGCCGAGGAGCGTGAACGAGAAGTTCGTGCCGCTGTTGTCGAACGGGTTCGGGAACGGGATCAGGTCGCGGAGCGCCAGCCGGGACGAGCCGGCGGTGACGCGGAACAGGTGCGCGACGCTCCCCCCGTTCGCGACACTCAGGACCACCGGGAAGTCGTCGATCGGGTAGTCGGGGTGGGTCCACGCGATGATCCACTCCCGATCCGAGGCGTCCCCGGGCGCGGGGGTCGCCGTGAACGCCTGCGTCGCGCCCCGGACCGTGAGCGTCAGCTCGCTCTGCGGGTCCGCGATCGGCCGCGGCGAGAGCAGCAGCAGCGACAACGCCGCGCTCGGCGCCACCTCGTCCCCGTCGTTGATCGGCGCGTTGTTCACGCGCAGTACGCCGTCGAGCTGGAGGCGCACGACCGTGCGCTGGAGCAGGCCCTTGCGATCGCGCACCGCCACCACGTAGTTGGCCGTGCGCGCCTCGGGCCGGGTGCGGTAGACCACCCGGAAGTGGCGGCCGCCGAACTGGCCGCCCCCGGCGGTGTCGGGGAACGCGGGGGTGACGGTGTAGTCCCCGGTCGGGATCGCCACCTCGCCCGTGCCGGTGTCGAGCGACAGCGCCAGGCTGTCGAGCCGGACGTTCGACACGAGGTCGGCGTCGAGCCGCAGCGTGTCGCCAAACGTGTGCAGGCGCAGCGGCGTTCCGCTCGAGACGGGGATCCCGTTCGCGGTGACCAGGTCGAACGGGTGGCCGACCGAGATCCGGGTGGCCGGATCGCCGAGCAGCGTGTACGTGATCGAGAGCCCGCGCTCGGGCGCGTAGCTCTGCGTCGTACCCAGGTAGCGGAACAGCGTGGACAGCAGCACCTCGCCCAGCACGACGCGCGAGCCACGGTCGTCGGCGCCGAGGAATTCGTCGCGCGGCGGGTTCACGAACATGCTGCGGATCATTTCCACGTTGACGTGCGTGTGATCGTCGCGCGGCACCACCTCGAAGCAGACGGAGGCCCAGCTCGCGATGGCGCCACGGCCGTTCGGCAGATCCAGCAGGTCCTCGCCGATCGAGGGACCCAGCCCGCCCAGCTGGTGCTCGGGGTGCGCGAACATGTTCGCGTGGCACGAGAACGCGGTGAACAGGAACGGCATGTCGTCGTTCTGGAGCCGGAGCGCGTCGTCCGCGGACCCGGTCGAGTTGATGTACAGGTCTTCGTGCGTGAGCACGTACTCGTTGGCGTGGCCCTGGTAGTTCCAGATCAGCTGCCCGGAGTTGAGCTTGCCGAGCAGGACCGGGGTGACGGCCGCGTGGCAGTGCTGCTGCGTCGCGCTGCGATCCACCCGACAGGTGTCGCCGGACACGGGATCGATCGAATAGTCCTCGTTGGGCAGGTAGAAGCGCAGGTTGAACTGCTCGACGTTCATGCCCGCCACGCCCGAATCGCTCAGAATGTAAGATCGCATGGTGTTGCCGAGCTGGACGAACAGCTCCTCGTACGACCGGTGACAGTAGCCGCTCGTGGAGCCGGCGCCACCCCCGAACGTCGTTTCGCCCGAGAACGCGTCGTCCGCGTTCAAGAGGACGTTTCGCCGCCACGCGTCGGGCTTCGAGAGATCCTCGTAGCCGACGATCTTGCTCACGACCGTGTTGGCGTCGGCCAGCGAGTTCACCGTGAGCCGGCCCACCATGAGCTCGGGGACGACCCGGTTCGTGTCGGGCGAGGAGATCGGGTCCTCGTTCCCGGTGATGAAGCCGTAGCGGTTGTCGCTGGGGATGATCTCGAGTCCCTCGGCGGCGCCGACCGGGCCGGGCGTGGGCAGGACGGGGATCCAGTCCTCGCCGGACGTGGGGCTGATGTGATTGGGGTCGAGCGTGCCGTCGCCCACGAGCATCAGGAAGCGCGAGTTCCAGCGTGCGTATGCGAACTTCGCGAAGCGCTGGAGCGCCGCCCCGGAGTGCCGCCCGCCGTCGAACTCGTCGTAGATGCTCTCGATGGGGGCCTCCACGACCGTCAGGCCCTGCGCACGCCGGAGCGCCGCGAGCGCCGTGGTGGCGGGCATGAACGCCCCCGGCGCCACGAGCAGGTAGTCGCCGCTCGTGTTCGCGTAGAGGCTCCGGCGCGTGACGCCGCTGTAGGCCGACGCGGGCGGCACCTTGGGACCACTCGCCGGATCCGGCGGCGACTGGATCGCCGCGGCCACGTACTCGCGGCGCCCGGCGGGATTGCCGATGGTCGTGACCGCCACGTCCTGCATCTCGAACGACACGCCGCCCGCGCCGGTGCTCACGTGCGCCGGGTCCAGGGTGAGGCGCACCGGGTGGTCCGGGTCGGTGACGTCGTAGACCCGCAGCGAATCGCGGCTGAAGCCCCCGACCTGGATCTGGAAGTCTCCCGGCGCATCCGCGGAGTTGAACTGGAGGTAGTCCTTGAACGCGTTGTAGCGCCGCCCGTACGTGATCTCGAACCAATCAAGCCCGGCGAAGCAGATCGCGTTCAGGCCCGGGTCCGGGGGCGCGAACTGGTTCTTGCCCCACTGGCGAAAGAAGTTCGTGTTGCCCTCGCTGAGCGCCGAGCCGTGGATCGTGTTCGTGATCGTGACGGCGCGCTTGCCGAACCAGAATACCGAGTCCGCGACCGAGGTGACCTGGCCCGCGCCGTTCCGGAGCGCGGCCCACATGAAGTGGTTGTCGGACGCCCGCCCCACCCAGCGCGTGGTGACCGTGGCGGTCTGCGAGGTGTCGACGTCGTCGGTTTCGACGCGAATGGTGTCGGGCCGGTTGTAATAGAGCGAGAACGGGGTCCACTGCCAGAGCCCGATGTTCGTGTCGGCGGTCGAGACCACGAAGCTCATCAACGTCGCATCACGCTCGAAGTGCCGTTTGCACGGGAAGCTCGCGACCGGCGTGAGGCCCGCGACACCGTTCCAGGCGGGCCGCTGCGGCACCCGCAGCCCGCCGCCCGGCTTGCTCGTCACGAACACGATCTCGGCGTCACCCCAGAAGCGGCGGATGTTCGTGGCGCCCGAGCGCTCGGCCCAGTTGCGCGCCCACACCCACACGCCATCGCCGTGGTCGAACGTGCCGTTGCCGTTGGCGTCCTCGACCTCGCTCGGGAGCTCGATCGTCGCGTACGGCGGATTCGCGCCCTCGACGTACTCGTGGCGGTGAACGCTCACCTCGCCGACGGGCACGCCCGCCGGGTAGCCCTTCGCGGCGAGATCGTCGAACGACAGCCGGTAGAGCGCCGTCTCGTCGAGCCGGACCCGCACCTCGGGCTGCGACTCGTCGAACTCCAGCGCCTGCGTGCGGCCCGCGGGGCTCCGGGAGAACAGCGATCCGCCCGGACCGGACGAGAGCTCCGCCGGCGCCACGCGCCAACCCTGGCCCTGCTGCCAGTTGAGCACGCTGGCCTCGAGCGCGGCATCGACGTGCGGATCGGGCAGGCTGACCCCGGCCGGGATCGCGCGTGCCGTCGCAGGGCGATTGAAGTCCACCCGCACGGTGAGCGTGAGCGGCGCGGAGACGCGTCGGGTCGCGGGATCGTAGCGGAACGGGCGCACCTCGATCGACACCATCCGGCGGCCGCGAAAGCCGAACGGCGGCGAGAGCTCCACCGGCGAAGGCGGCCAGGGGCCGTCGAGGATCTCCGCGACCGGCTCGACATCGGGCTGGGGCCCCAGCCCGCCGTCCTTGTCGTCGCGGAAGATCGGCCGGCCGGCAATCGCGAGCATGGCCGCTTCGCGCGCCTGCTCGCCGCTCGCCGAGAGCACGCGCGCGCTGGGTCGCGCGTCCGGCGGCAGCGCCAGCATCGCGCTGTAGGCCGGCAGCATCGGCCGGCCCGGGATCGCCATGCTGTGCGACTCCGGCAGCCCCGTCACCGTGGCGCGACCGTCGCGCCCGGGCGCGGAGAGCGACCAGGCGCCCACGGTGACCTCGAGCGTCACGCCGCGCGCGTCGCTGGCGAGCACGCGAACGGGCGCCGCCCCGGCGATTCTCGGGGCGGCGAGGGCGAGGAGCGTGAGGGTGGTGAGGGAACGCGCGAACCGGCGGGCAGACGAACGCATGAGGACGGAGAGTCTAGGGAGCGCCCCCGGCAAGGGCAAGGAAACCCCGGACGCGATCCACCCCGGGCTGCACCCGGGCCGCGGACCCGCTACACTTGTCCGCCCTCGCCTCGCATACTGGCCCTGCCGCCCGTCCACCTCATCCCAACCGGTGTCCCCAGAACCCATGCGACTCGCCCCCCTCGTCCTCACCAGTGTGCTCCTGCTGCTCCCCGCGATCGCGGTGGCCGAGGCGGCCCCCGTCCGTACCGGCTCGGGCGGCGGCGGCGCGGGCGGGAGCCCCGCCATCTCGCCCACGCGCCCGCCCGTCTCGCCCCGGAGCGTGCTGGCCCCGCGAGACTACCTGGCGAAGCGCGCGCTGCCGGATTCCGTCCTGCTGCGCATCAATGGCCGGGAGGACGTGACCCGGCGCCGGTTCGTCAGGGCCGTTCGCCTCCTGGGCGGCGACCCGGACTCTCTTACCCCGGCCAGCCGCGATCGGTTTCTGGAGCTGGTGATCGAGCAGCGCCTGCTCGCCGCCCGGGCGGTCCGGGAGCCCCGCCCCTGGGACCGGAGCGATTCGGTGGAGTTCCTGAGCGAGCGGGACAACGTGCTCGTGCGGGCCGCGCTCGCGGACCAGTTCACCCGCATCGAGGCGCGCCGCCGCGCCCTCGGCCAGCCCGACCTGGACGAGCAGGCCATGGGCGTGGCCGCGCGGGAGAGCCTGATGCTCGAGTTGAAGCCGGTCTACGACGAGGAGCTCCTGAAGCTCGTCGGCAGCTATTTTGCGGAGCTGCCCGAGGCCACGCCGAACATGAGCCCGCAGCAGCAGATCGAGCTCACGCAGCGGCTGCCCGCCGTCCCCGCCGCCGACACGCTCAAGGTGCTGGCGCGCTCGCGCCTCGGCGCGTTCACCGTCGCCGAGCTGTTCTCGGACTGGCGGCGGCTCGCGAGCATCTACCGTCCTCGCGTGCTCGACAACGAGGGCGTGCGCGCGCTCGTCCAGAACAGCCTGTTCGAGCGGTTGATCCGCCAGGCGGCCGACGACCCGGCGCTCGCCAAGCGCGCCGACGTGGCGGCGGTGATCGCCGATCGGGTCGAATACCACGCGGTGTCGCAGTACCTCCGGCACGGGGTCGTCGCCGACATCCCCACGGATTCGCTGGCGCTGCTCGCTTACTACGGCTCGCACCGCTCCGACTTCGATCGACCCCCGCGCGCCGTGCTCGTCGTGCTCACGCTCGACGGTCCCCGGGCGGCGGACAGCCTCGCCCGCCGCTTCCGGATCCCCGGCGAGGCCGAGAGCCTGGCGGTCCGCGCCCAGCGCGCCGGCGTCACCTACACGCACGTCGCGACGGCCGCCGCGGACAGCGCGCTCTACGCGCAGGCGCTCCGCACGGGGGCGGGCGGCGTGGCGGGTCCCGACCACGTGGAGGGCGGCTGGCGCGTGTACAAGGTGCTGTCGCTCGATCCGCGCACCACGCAGCCGTTCGCGGACGTGCGCCCGCTCGTCGAGCGCGCGTGGGTCGAGTTCGAGAGCGAGCGGCGCATCCGCGCACTGCTCGACGGCCTCAAGCGCGAGGCGAGGCTCGAGCGGAACGAGCGGGCTTTGCGCACAATTGTCCTGCCGGCCTCGGGCGGGCGCCCTTGAATCCCCTAGACTCAAGGGCTAGGACTCCCGTTCGCGTCCTCACCCGGAGAATGCCGATCATGCGCCGTGGCCTGCCGTCGTTCGCGCTGCTGCTCGCGCTCTTCGCGGCCGCGCCGCGGGCGCACGCCGCCCCTCCGGTCTTCCGGGTCACGCCCGACACGCTGCGCGCGGACTGGAACGGCATCTGGCAGCTGCGGGTGCTGCTCGAGAACCACGCCGAGTGGGGCCTCTACCCCGACAGCGTCACGATGGAAATGGTGCGCGAGGATCCGGATTCGAGCGAGCATCCGCGCCGCGAGATCCGCTCGCTCGACATCATGGTGCACACGATGTCGCCGGCGAGCGCCGGGGACGCGACCGGCTTCTCCTGGGGCGGGCCGGCCGAGTTCGAGCGCGGCTCGCTCGTGTTCCGGATCGTCGCGCACGACGCGCAGAAGGCCGTGTACACGCTCGCCGACACCGTGCGCGTTCTGGGGAGCGCGCTCGCCGACGCCCACCCGCCGGTGCTGCTGGACGTGAACCGCCGGCAGGTCGAGATGACCATCGTCGCCGCCGACTCGGCGAGCCGGCCCGCGCCCGCGGTGCTGTTCGTGGCCCCCTCGGGCACGCCGGCCCGGAGCCTGCTCCGCTGGGCGCTCGGACTCCGGGCCCGCCGGCTCACCGCCGCGGTCATGAGCCTGCCCGGGAG
>DATDEX010000269.1:0-3880 GCA_036522895.1 Candidatus Eiseniibacteriota bacterium
CGCTGACGCCCGGCGGGGCGTCGCTGCGCGCCCGCCTCGCCGCCACCCTCGCGGCAACCACGGTGGCGGACGCGCGCGACACCTATGCCGCGATCCGCCTGGCCGCTCCAGGGGGATTGGGCCGGGTGCCTGACCAGGACGTGGCCGGCACGCCCAGCGCGACGCTGCGCGACGTGATGGCGCTGGCTGTCGAGCGCGACGCGATCGCCCGCGAATACGCGAGCGACTTCCGCAGCACGTTCGAGCTGGGCGCCCCGGCCCTCCGGGCCGCGCTCGCCGACCGCCTCCCCTGGCGGGACGCCGTGGTCGAGGCGTACCTGACGCTCCTCGCCGCCGCGCCCGACACGCACATTGCGCGCAAACTCGGTCTACCGGCGGCGATCACCGTGCAGCAGCGGGGTCGCAGCGTGCTCGACGCCGGGGGCGTGCGTACGGCCGCGGGGCGGGAGGCGATCGCCGCCCTCGACGGTGAGCTGCGGGACGAGGCCAACACGTTGAATCCCGGCGCCACCGCCGACCTGACCGGCGCGGCGATCTACCTGGTCCTGCTCGAAGGGGGCTGGCGTGCCCGCCCATAAGAACTTCAAGGTTGCCGTCACGAAGGACAACCTTGTCTTCGCCTCGGCCCATTTCATCACCTTTCCCGGGCACCGCTGCGAGCGGCTGCACGGCCACAACTACCGCACCCGCGTCGTGGTGGAAGGCGGACTCAACCGCGAAGCACACTACGTGCTCGACTTCGCCGAGCTGAAACAACTGATGAAGCGGCTCACCGACGAGATCGATCACAAGGTGCTGCTTCCGCTCCAGAACCCGAAGATTCAGGTCCGCGAGGAAGGCGAGACCGTGAGCGTGACCGTCATGGGGAGACCGCGCTACGTGTTCCCGCGCGACGACTGCGCCCTCCTTCCCGTGCCCAACACCACCGTAGAGATGTTGGCGCAATACCTCGCGGGCCGGGTACGTCAGGAACTCGTCGCGTCGGACGGCGTGGAGCTGACGGCGGTGGAGGTGGAAGTGGAGGAGACCATCGGGCAGTCGGCGACCTACCGCGAGTCACTGGTGTGACCCCGGCGTGCGGCCTCGAGGTCGGCCCGCCCGAGGCGCCCATCGTGCAGCGCCGTCGCGACGAGGACGCCGTCGAGCCCGAGGCCCGCGAGCCGCTCGATCTCCCGCGCACTCGCCACCCCGCCGCCCGCAAAGAGCTGCACGGCCGGGTGCACGCGCCGCAGCGTTTCCACCAGGCGGGAGTCCACCCCCCGCCCGCTCCCCACGCGCGCGACGTCGAGGACCAGCAGGCTCGTCGCGCCCGCGTCCACCGCGGCCCGCGCCAGCTCGACGACCGAGCCGTGATGCGGAGCTCCCGGGCGGACCATGGGCACGCCGTCCCGCAAGTCGAGCGAGCACACGACGCGCTCCGCGCCGACGGCGCGGGCGACGGCGGTGAGCGCGCCGAACGACCGCAGCGTCTCGAGGCCGACGACGAGCTGCGCGGCACCCGCCGCGCGGACGGCACGCGCCCGCCCGGCGTCGGCGACGCCGGCGTCCACGAGCAGCGCGGAGCCGAGTCGAGCGAGCCGTCGCAGCAAGGCGGTCTGCACCGGTGCACCCCCGATGGCATCGAGATCGGCGACGTAGCACTGCTCCAGGCCCAGCACGTCGCGATAGGCCCGCGCCAGCGCGACGGCATCGCCCGCTCCGGTCTCCGCGCCGGCGAGCACCGATCGGACGGGCGCGTAGGTCTCACGCCGGCCTCCCCGCGCCAGCACGGCGCGCCCGGCGCGGAGGTCGAGCACCGGGATCACGCGCAATGACGGGGGTCCTCGGTTGGGACATTGGTGGGGTGAACACGAAGGGTGCCCGCGTGGCGCAGGCCCGCGTGGTGGCGGCCCGGGCGGTGCCCTACGAGCTGCAACGTGATCCCGCAGCGCTCGCGCCGCTGCTGCGCCGCCTCGCGTGCGACGTCGGCGCCGCGCCGGGAGACCGTCACGCCGTCACGATGACGGCCGAGCTGTCGCAGCTGTTCCGCTCCAAGCGGGAGGGCGTGGGGTTTGTGCTCGATGCCGTGACCGCGGCCTTTGCAGAGGAGTGCGTGCGGGTGTGGACGGTGGATGCGCGCTGGCTCACACTCGCCGATGCCCGGCGCGAGCCGCACGCGGTCGCGGCGGCGAACTGGGCCGCGACCGCGCACCTCGTGGCGCGCCTCGTTCCCGATTGCGTGCTCATCGACACGGGCTCGACCACGACGGACATCGTTCCCATCGCGGGCGGCGTGCCGCGGGCCGCTGGCGCGAATGATACCGAGCGGCTGCGCGAGGGTGAGCTGGTCTACACGGGAGCGCTGCGCACGCCCGCCGAGGCGATCGCCGTGACCGTGCCGGTGCGCGGCCGGGCGAGCGGCGTCTCGGCGGAGGGCTTCGCGCTCGCCGGAGATGTCCACCTTTGGCGCGGCGACCTGGCCCCGGAGGATTACTCGGTTCCCACCCCGGACGGTCGTCCCGCCACGCGCCGCTACGCGGGCGAGCGGCTCGCACGCGTCGTGTGCGCCGATCGCGAGATGCTCGATGACGACGGCATCGACGCCATCGCGGACGCGCTGTGGGATGCGCAGGCCACGCGGGTGCGGGACGCGGTGCTGCGGGCGCGCGCCCGCTGCCCCGGGGTGGCGCACGCGGTCGTCACCGGGCTGGGAGCGTTTCTCGCGGCCGAGGCCGCGCGCCGGGCCGGGCTTCAGGTGATCCACCTGGCGGACCGGCTCGGCCCCGCGGCGCGCCACGCCCCCGCCGCGGCCGTGGCGCTGCTGTTTCCCGCGTGAGGGGCACGCCGTCGGCGGTGCATACCATCCTCAAGATCGGCGGGGGCCTGCTCGGCAAGGCGGGTGCCTTCGAGCTCACCATCGAGGCCGTCACCGCCTTCCGGCGGGGCCGTCGTGTGGTCGTCGTCCCGGGTGGCGGGCCGTTCGCCGAGGCCGTGCGAGAGATGTTCAAGCGTGCCAAGATCGGGGAGGACGCGGCGCACTGGATGGCGGTGCTGGGGATGGATCAGTACGCCCATGCCCTCGCCGCGCGCATCCCGGACGCCGTGCTGGTCGACGGCGCTGGCGGCGTCGCCGCGGCGCTGCAGGCAGGTCGCCTGCCGGTGCTCGCGCCCTATCGCTGGCTGCGCGCAGCCGATCCGCTGCCGCACTCGTGGGAGGTCACGAGCGACAGCATCGCCGCCTGGTTTGCCGGCGCGCTGGGCGCACGTCGCATCGTCCTTATCAAGCCCGCGGACGGAGAACACAAGAAGCTCGTCGACTCGCATTTCCTCCGCGCGCTCCCGTCCGGTGTGGAGCACCTCATCGTGACGGCGGACGATCTGGGCCAGCTCGACGTGGCGTTACGCGAGGACCCCGAGCGGGAGCGTGGGGGAGGGCGCCGCGCGGACCAGGCGCTGTAGGGCCGCGACCCGAGCCTGCGACACGCGGCCGGTGCGGCCCCCGATGCACGCGGCGCCCCGCACGCCCACGAGCTGGGCGCCGAGGGCACGGGCCGTCGCGAAATCACGTCCCGTGAGACTTCCGGCCAGCGCCGCGAACAGCCCCGTCGCGCGCACGGCGGCGATCCACGACGCGACCGCGTCGGTCGACAAGAGGGCGAAGAGCGGGGCGTCTTTCCAAGCCGTATCGAGCAGCAGGCCCGCCGCACCCGTCTCCATGGCCACCGCCAGCAGCCGGTCCGGCGCGAGACTCGTGGCGCGGCGCCAGTCGGCGTAGGCCACGAGGACCACGGCGGTCGTCCCGGCGCCACGCCGGGCGGCGCGCGCCAGACGCTGCGCCTGCGACGCGCTGGTCACGCCGCCGAAGCCGAGCTTCACAAACGCCACCCCTCGAGCGGCGGCC
>DATDEX010000270.1:0-5421 GCA_036522895.1 Candidatus Eiseniibacteriota bacterium
GCCACACGACGTCCACGCTGACGACGGCGACGTTCGACAACGTCACCGTGACCAATACCGCGCCGCCCCCGCCCCCGCCGCCCCCGCCGGGGTTCTTCGCGGCGCGCACCTTGTCCGCGGCGGGCAGCACCGGCGGCGGCAGGACCTTCCGGGGCTCGAGGATCAGCCGCGCGAAACGCTGCGGCAGCTCCTCGACGTGGGTGACCGGCCGCGGCGGCGGCGCCGGCAGCAGGCGCACGAGCAGCACGAGCACGATGGCCGCGAACGAGGTGACCGCGAGGCAACGCAGGAACAGCGCGTCGTTCGGATCGAGCAGCGGCTGGCGGTAGAGCGAGGCCGTCGTCGGCGCCATGCTCAGGCCTTCTTGAGCACCGCGAGCGCGATGTCCGGGAAGCCGCTCCGATCGAGCGTGTACATGACCTTCTGGAGCAGGCGGAACTCGATCTGCGCGTCCCCCTCGATCGTCGCGAGGTGGGTCGCGGACGGCGCCTTGCCCTTGCGCCGGTCGAGATCGTCCATCTGCGCGCGCGCCTCGCTGAGCCGCGCGCCGAGCGACGCGATCATGAGCTGGTGGCTGGCGATCGCCTCGCTCACGGTCGCGACGCGTTCGCCGCCGAGCATGATGGCGTCGTGGTCGATCGCGACGACGACCGAGGAGCGCATGCCGGAGTCCACGGTGGAACGCGGCAGCGTGACGCCGGGCGGGGGGGAGGTGACCTCCGCGCCGGAGATGTAGCTCTTGAGCACGAAGAAGAGGAGCGTCGTGAGGATGTCCATCATGGACGTGAGCGTGAGCCCGCCGTCCGAGGTGAGCTTGCCCATGAGCCCGGTGCGGCGTCTGCGGTGCCTTCGCATGTCAGACCTCCTCCGGGGACGCGCCCTCGAGCGCGGGATTCACGAGGCCGGCGGCGCGCGCGGCGTCCATGAGGCTGATGACCTCCTGGTAGTGCGTGCGCGCCTCCGCGACGATCCGCACCTCCGTGGTGCCGGGGTGCGACGCGACGATCGCCTGGAGCACGCGCGTGAGTTGGAGCGCCGTGGCGGAGTCGGGCGCCGCGGAGCCCGGACGGCGCGCGATCAGCAGCGGATCGATCCCGTGGCCTTCGACGACGTAGACGTCCGAGCGCACGTGCACGGCCAGGTCGAGCGGCGGCGTCGCGGGGGGCACCGCCTCGGCGGTGGCCGCGCCGGCGTCACGGGGCAGGCTCGTCTCGATCACCTTCACCTCGATGAACACCGCGGAGAGGAGCAGCATCGGAATGAGCGAGATGATGATGTTCATGAGCGGCATGAGCTTCAGGTCGGTGTTGACCGTCAGCGACCTGCGCTTGTGGTGTCCGCGGACGGACATGGCTCAGTTCGTCCCGCCCTGCGGGCCGAGCGGCTGGCGCGAGGAGCCGGTGCCGGAGGAGCCGCGGCCCGGCATCGGCACGACCTGGCCACGGACCGCGGGCGAGCCGAGCAGCGCGCGGCTCACGCGGATGCCGCTCTCCTCGACCTGCTCCGCAATGCCCTCCACGATGCCGACCAGGAAGCCCTGGGTGACGAGCGTCGGGATCGCGACGATGAGGCCGAACGCGGTCGCGTTGAGCGCCATCGAGATGCCGCCCGCGAGGAACGCCGAGCGCTGCGAGGGATCCGCGGCGCCGACCGCGGCGAACGCGGTGATGAGGCCGGTGATCGTCCCGAGCAGTCCGACGAGCGTGGCGATGTTCGCGAGCACGTTCAGGTGCGCGAGCCGGCGCGTGAGCGGCGGCATCGCGAGCGCGGCGGCATCCTCCGCCGCGGACTGGAGCTTGTTCTCGTCCAGCTCCGGCACGGCGAGCACCGCCTGCACGACCTGCGCCGCCGGCGCGCTCGACATGCGGCTCACGTTGCGCGCCGAGGTGAGATCCCCGCGCTGGATGTGGTTCACGACGTCGTTCGTGAGCTTGCGGCCGTTCAGGCGGGAGGCCCAGGTGATGACGAAGAAGCGCTCCATGCCGATCGCGGCCGCCACGACGCCGATGCCGAGGATTGCGTACATGACCAGTCCGCCCTGCTTGAAGAAGGACGCCAGTCCGGCCAACTCGTTCATCGCTGATTCTCCTTTCGCGCTTCCTGCGCGGGCGAGGTGACCACGACCCGGGTGGGCGTCGCGGTCGCGCGGCCCAGCTCGAGACTCGATCGCAAGTAACGGTGGTGTTGGAACTCCATGAATCGCCGCTGTTCCCGGGCCGTGACGAACAGCACCTGCGGCACCGGGATCTCGCCCTCGATCTGGATCTCGTCCAGCGTTCGGGGGGCGGCGCGCAGACGAGCTCGCGCACTGGTATCGGCCGCAGCATGCGCGGGCGTGACCGCGCTCGTACGCGCCGGGTGCCGCGCCATGGCCGCAGCCGCCCGGCCCTGCCGGGCGGGTGTCTGCGAACGAGCGCCCGCCGCGGGCGACGGCACCGTCGCCCGTGCCATCCCCGCGGCGAGGCCGAGCGCGCACAGCGCGAGCAGGAGACGGGGGCGGGTCATTTGTGCGCGTCCTCCTCGGCGACCGGAATGGGGGCGCCGTGGCCCAACTCGGCGTAGAGGCTGTCCGGGTCCGCGTGCGAGCGCGTCCAGTACTCCTGGAAGCGCTTCGAGGCCGCGACCTGGTCCAGCCGGTACCAGCGCTCGAGGATCGCCAGGTTGTAGTAGGGACCGGGAAGCGAAGGGTCGAGCGCGATGGCGCGCTCGAACTCGCCCGCCGCGCCGTCGGGGTCCGCGGCGCGCAGCAGCGCGATGCCGCGGTTGTTGTGGTTCGCGGCGCTCCCGGGCGCGGCCGCGACCGCCGCCTCGGTGAGCTTCGCCGCCGAGTCGGCCGAGCGGCCGCGCACGGCCAGGTAGGCGGCCACGCCGGCCGCGTCCGCACGGGGATCGCGCCCGAGGAGCTCCAGCGCCGCGCGCGCCTCCTCGTCGTGGCCGAGCGCGGACTCGTGGAGTGCCAGCCCCGCGAGCGCCGCGGCGCGATCGTCCGCCCCGAGCGAAACGCGATGGTCGCGGACGGGCGCGAGCAAGCGCACCGCCTCCTCGTGCCGGCCCTGCTCGTAGAGAAGGCGCGAGAGGTGGGTGAGCGCGGGCGCGTACGTGGAATCGCGCGCGAGCGCCGCGCGGAGCGAGCTCTCCGCCGCCGCCGGCTGCCGGGCGGCGGTCTCGAGCTCCGCCGCGCGATACGGCCACCACGGCTCGCCCGGATCCTCCTCGGCCCGCGCGCGCGCCTCGCCGAGCGGGTCGCCCGCGAACGACGGCTCGGGCTCCCGGCCGTGTCGCGACTTCTTCTTGTCGTGTCCCTTTTCGGGCGTCGCCGCGGAGCCGTCCCCGGCGGGGGGCGCGCCCGCGACGGACGGGCCGCCGCGGTGGAGGAGGCGCATGCCACAGCCGCTCGCGAGCGCGCCGAGCAGCGCGATGGCGAGCAGCGTGCGGGTCCCGGCTTCGAGGGTGCGGCGCATCAGTCGTGGCCCCCGGTCGCGAGCGGCGTGCTCGGCGATCCACCGCTGCGTGCGCTCGTCGGCGAGGACTCGCGCGACTTGGACGCCCGCCCGTGGCCCGGGCCATCGGCCTCCACGACCGGGAAGTCGCGCTCGGGCTGGAACAGGAACCGATCGCCGAGCCGCGCCCACAGCGAGCCCCGCGCACGCGTGATCCACGCGTCCGCGACGCTGTCGTGGCTGCGTTGCAGCAGTTCGGTCCACACGGCCTCGCCGCGATCGTGGAAGGTCACGCTCTGCTCCAGGAGCACGTTCTCGTAGGCCTTGAGGTCGTCCTCCTTGAGATCGGCCGGCCGCTCGCTCTTCTCCAGCGCTTCACCGAAACCGACGAGTGCTTCACCGATCCGGAACGTCGCGGCATGCGCCCACTCCGGCGAGCCCACGTCCACCGCGCGGCGGTAGCGGACGAGCACGCTGTCGAGGAGCTTCTGCTTCGCGGCGATCGACTTGGGGAGCGGCTGGGTGAGCCGGAAGTCGCTGTAGCGCCGGAAGGCCTCCTCGGCGAACCGGAAGCGGACCTCCGCGAAGAGCGGTTTGGAGGCCATGGCAGGCTTTTGCGCGACCCGCTTCATGTATTGCGCGAGGTAGGAGGCCGGCGGCGGAACGGCACCCTTCAGCTTCGGCCTGGGCACGGCGAGCAGCGCGGCGAGCGGCTTGTCCGGGCCGAGCGAGGCCAGCTCCTTCCGCGCCAGGGACTCGAGGATCTCGAACGCCGACTCCTGGTCGTTGGGCCAGCGCTTCAAGTACTGGGCGCGCAGGTCGTCCGCGCGCGAGCCCTGACCGGCCGAGTCGGAGAGGTCGGCCGCCTTGAGCCACGCCTCGTCCGCGTTCGCGTCGTCGGGATGCTTCTGCGAGAACTCGAGCCACGCCTGGGCCGCGTGCCCGCGATCGCCCGCCGCCTCGTAGGCCTGTGCCGACTTCAAGTGCGCCTCGCGCGCGAGCGGGTTCGCGGGCCAGCGCTCGGCCACGAGCTGGAGTGCGCGCACGCCCTCGTTCGTGCGTCCCGCGGCGAGCCACTCGAGACCGGCGCGATACTGCGCGACGGGGGCGTGCTCGAAGTCCGGCCAGCGCCGCGCCAGCTCCTCGAAGAGCTGCGCGTGGTGCTCGTGCTGCGTCGAGTCCGCGGCCACCGCCGCCTCGGCGCTGGCGTACGCACAGACCGGCAGCGCCTTCTCGGCGCGGCGCGCGAGGGAGTCGACCCCGGCGCGGCGCGCGGCGGCGAGCGCTTCCTCGAACGCGCTTCCGGCGGCGGCGAAGTCGCGGGCGCGGAAGTACACCTCGGCGCGCTCGCCCGCCGCGAGCGGCGCGCGCGCGTCGCCCGGGAAAGCATGGGTGAAGCGCGCGAGCCCCTGCATGGCCTGGTCGTTCCAGCCGTGCGCGAGCGCGAGCTGGCACTCGCGCCACACGAGGTCGGCCGCGTGCGGATTCCCGGGCTCGCGCTCGAGCAGCCACTCGGCCGCGGTCATCACCGCATGCGCGAGCGAATCGCTGCCGGGGCCGCGCGCCGCGCCCCGCGCCGCGGCCGGCCGCGAGCTCTCGTACCAGCGGTCGGTCACCGCCACGACCTGCCACTCGGCGCGGGTCGCGACGCTGTCGCGACCGTACTCGGCGGCGACGCGGTAATGCTGGAGCGACGCGCGATAGTCGGCGAGCTCCGCGCACGCCTCGCCCGCGTGCAGCTCGAACACCGCGGAGGCCGAGTCGGACGGCCAGCGTGCGAGCAGCGTCTCGTACGACTGGAGCGCCGCGCGCCACTCCTCGCGCGAGCCCGTCTGGCGCGCCTGCTTGTGGTGCTCGAAGGCCACCGCCCGCCACGCCGAGCGCGCGAACTCGGCGCCGGCCGCGCGCAGCGAGTCGGAACTCTGCGCCTTCGCCCACGCGCCGCCGGGCGCGAACTCGTCCGCCCACCGGAGCCGGGTCG
>DATDEX010000271.1:0-2799 GCA_036522895.1 Candidatus Eiseniibacteriota bacterium
CGTACGGGAGCTGTTGAAAGAGCGGTTGTTCCCGGGCCGGATCCCCCTGCCCGAGCCGTGGGCGGAGCACTACTGGGGGCGGGTCGCGACGCGGCAGATCGCCCGCTCGCAGCGGCACACGCTCAAGTACGCGGCCTGAACCGCGACGGCCGCGGCCGAGACGGGCAGCGCCTGACCACCCACATCTGCAATCTTCGGAGCACAACTTAGCCCGCGAGCCAGCCCTCGCTCGTGAGGATGTCGCGCATCGTGGTCCATTCGTAGCGCTCGAACAGGTGCTCGAGCTTGGCGATCACCGTGTGCAGGTTCACGTACGTGATGAACCCGTTCACCGGGTCGAGCGGCAGGCGGCGCGCCTCCGGCGCCAGCTCGCGCGGGTGGAGATAGAGCACGAACGGGCGATGGCGGAGGATCCAGTCGAGCCCGGCGCGGAAGAACGGCAGCGGGAGCGCGCGCAGGTAGAACCCGCCGCCCACCGGGAAACGCACGCCCTGCACCTCGGCGATCGCGACCGGGAACTCGACGAGCGTCCCGGCCGGATCGTGCCGGCGAAGGTCGGCACGCGCCGGCCGGTAGATGCCGACGGGGGCGCCCGGCGTGCCGTACATCTTCACCTTCATCGGGAACACGCTGCTGTCGTAGCGATACCCCTCCTCGCGCAGCACGTCGAGCGCCCAGGCGTTCGAGCGGTCGATGCTGAACGTGGGGGCACGAAATCCCACGACCGGGAAGTCGCCGAGCACCGCCTCGACCGCGGCGCGGAATTCTCGCAGCTCGGCGCGGAAGCCCTCCGGCGTGGCCCGCCACAGCGGCCGGTGCGACATGCCGTGGCATGCGAGCTCGTGTCCCTCGCGCACCATGCGGCGCACGAGCTCGGGGTGCTCGCGCACCACGTCGCCCAGGACGAAGAACGTGCTCCGCCAGCCGTGCTTCGCGAGCAAATCGAGAATCGCCTCGCTGCCGCGCACGACGATGCTCTCGTCCGGACGCGCGTCGCCCACGTGGTGGAGCTCGCTGTGGTGCCAGTCCTCGATGTCGAACGAGAACGCGGCCCGATGCGCGGTCGCAGCGCTCACGGCCGCCTCCGGTAGACGAAGAAGCCGCCCGCGGCGTAGACGCGCTCGAACCGCGAGGAGTCCGCGTCCAGCGCGTGCCAGGGGGCGGCACCGGGGAAGTCGGAGGCGCGGTAGAGGACGTACGCCGGCGCGTGGAGCGAATCGAGGCATGCCCCGTCGCCCGCGAGGTCGGCGGCCGGCCCGTAGAGATCGGCCATGACCGCCCGCCGCCGGAGCAATGCCGTGCGCGGGAACGCGGCGCGCTCGGGACCGTAGGGCGTGCCCGCGAGCAGTCGGCGGCGGCCCTCCACGAGCAGCACGTCGCGGGAGCGGTGATCCGTGAACACGGCATCGCGCGGCGTGCTGGCGCGGACCCAGGCGTAGAGCGCGGATTCGCCGGGCGCGCGGCGCGTCTCGGGCGCCGTGGCCCCGGAGGGGTCGGTGAGGAATCCGAACTCGAGCAACGCCGCCGGCAGCACGAACGCCACCGCGACGAGCGCGCCGGCTCCGAGCGTCCCCACTCGGCGGCGACACGCCGCGAGCAGCGCGGGCAGTCCCACGCCGCCGAGGATCGCGAGCGGCGCGAACACCTGCCACACGAACTTGAACTCGTTGTGCTCGGGGAGCTCGACGACCAGCGCGAAGAGCGTCATCCCGAGCGTCCAGCACGCGAGCCACACCCCTGGGGTGGAGGGAGCGGCGAGCAGGCGCCGCACGCCCGGCCAGGCGGCGAGCGCCACGAGCCCGCACGCGGTCGCGAGCGTCCACGGCATGTTCCAGTCGATGTGGAAGAAGTGCTGCTCGACGCCCGTCCGGGCGCTGTCCCAGCCGCTCGAGATGGAGCGGAAGTAGGGCCACGTCGCGGCCAGGCCGACGAGCAACGCCGCCGCGAGGAGGAGGGGCCGCGAAACGGGGCCGAGGCGCGGATCCCGTCGGGCGAGGAGCGCGAGCAGCAGGCACGCGCCGACGCTCACCGGGATCACCGAGAGCCCGACGACGCTGTGGAACAGCATCATGCCCGCGGCGGAGACGAACGCCACGAGCAGCCAGCGCCACGGTGGCGGCGCGGCCGGGTCGCGCCCCGCGCGTGCGTCGGAGAGCCAGCGCACGCCGGCCCAGAGCGAGACGAGGAGCAGGAGGTAGGCGTAGCCGAGTGCCGTGCCGAGCATGAACTTGTCCCACGAGTTCACCATCCACGCGAACGGGGCCGAGAGCTGGTGCATGACCTCGACGCGATCGAGGCGCACGAGGTGGAGGATCCGGGCGAGCTCGGCGGGTCCGCGCACCTCCCCGACCGCGGCCCGCAGCAGGCCGAGCGGCCAGAGGAGCAGCGCGCCCGCGTTCAAGCCGGTGAGGAGCAGCGGCAGGGCGGCGCGCGCGGGCGTGCGCTCGCGCCAGATCGCCCACGCGACCTGCCACCCGAGCCAGACCTCGAGCCCGATCCAGCACGCGTTCGCGGTCGCCATGTGGGTGAAGGGCGACGAGCCCGGCCGGAGCGAGCCCAAGAGGGCCAGGAACAGGTTATAGAACCAGACGTAGTGGAGCGGCTGGCCCGCGAACCGCGGGTCCTGCGGCGGGAGCCCGCGCTCGGCGATCTCCCAGACGATCCCCGCGTGCACCCAACTGTCGCTTCGCACGCGCGTCCACGCGTTCACGAGCGCGGGCAGCACCACGAATGCGACCGCGGCGGCCGACCAGCCCCACGCCGCGCGATCGGCGGGCGCGTCCTTCCCCGGCGCGGTGC
>DATDEX010000272.1:0-5976 GCA_036522895.1 Candidatus Eiseniibacteriota bacterium
GACGCTCCGGCCGCGCCCCGGCACACGACCGCCGTCGTGGCGGATGCTCCGGCCGCGCCGCGGCGCACGACCGCCGAGGCCACCGACGCTCAGGCCGCGCCCCGACCGCGATCGACCACGACGACGACGATCGCCTCGAGCGACGACGCTCGCGAGTTTACTTATCGCGCGCGCGACGCCGGGACACAGGCCACCTCCGAGGAGGAGCTCGACGCCCGGCCGGGTGGGACGCTCGAGCTGGATCTCGAGACCGGCGGCGCCGTCGCGATCCAGGCGTGGGACCGCGCGAAGGTCTCCGTCCAGACGAAGCTTGCCGGCCGCGACTGGAGCGGGACGCGAGTCAGCGCGGAGCGCACCGGGACGGGCGTCCGCGTCCACGCGTGGCAGCAGGCACCGCACGGCTCGTTCTCCACATCGCACGCGTTCGCGATCAACGTGCCCGCGCGCTACGACGTGCGGATCCGCTCGGCCGGCGGCGACGTCGCGATCGTGGGGCTCGAGGGAACGATCCGCGGGATCACGGGCGGGGGCAACATCCTCCTCGAGCGGGACAGCGGCCGCGCCTGGCTCACGACCGGCGGCGGCGCCATCGCCGTAAACGACTGCGAGCTGGACGGCAGGGTCTCGACCGGCGGCGGTGCGGTGCAGATCGAGCGCACGCGCGGCAGCCTCGTCGGCAGCTCGGGGAGCGGCATCGTCCGCTCCGCGGAGGGCGACGACCTCGACGAGTCCGGGTCCGGTAACGGGGACGAGGCACCCGACGGAAGCGGCGACGGCTCGCAGGTCGCGGAGCCGCGCGGATCTTCGCGCGCCCCGGTCGCGGGCGGGCCCGGGTTCGTGCGCGTGAACAAGGCCGGGGGCAGCGTCGATCTCGAAGAGGCCCCGCACGGTGCGAACGTGACGACCGGAGGCGGCGACGTGCACATCGGCCCCGCGGCGGGCACGGTCGCGGTGTCGACCGGTGGCGGCAGCATCGACGTGGGGCCCGTGGCGGGCTCGGTCTGGGCGGGCACGGGCGCGGGTTCGGTCACCGTCCGGCTCGCCGATCGCCACGGCGAGGAGCAGGTCGTCGACATCTCGTCCGGTACGGGGAAGGTCGTGCTCGAGCTGCCCCGCGATCTGGATGCGAGATTCGAGCTCGAAACTGCGTACACCGACAACCTCGGCCACGCGACCCACATCGAGAGCGCGTGGGACCTGGAGCAGACGCGCACGCAGGCGTGGGACGACACGCACGGCACGCCGCGCCGCTACGTCCGCGCGCGCGGCGTGTTCGGCGGCGGCCGCGGGCTCATCCGGGTGCGCACCGTGAACGGCGACATCGAGGTGCGAAGGGCACGGTAGAGCGAGGCGACCCGCTCGGCCGGGTAGTCGTTGCGCGGGGGCGGCCGAGTCGGCGCTCGGCCGCCCGCGCGGGAACGGCCTACGGCTTCGAACCGCGCCGGCGCGCGAAAAGCGCGTCCAGGCTCCACGCCCCGCCGCCCTGCGTGGACATGAACAGGAAGATGAAGCAGAGGAGCACGGCCGGCTCGCCGTGGTTGAGGATCGGCCAGGCGCCTTTCGGGAAATGGAACTGCCAGTAGGCCACGGCCATCTCGCCCGAGAGGATGAACGCGATCGGCCGGGTGAAGAGCCCGAGCATGATCGCGATCCCCCCGTAGAACTCGAGCACGCCCCCGATCCCGATCTGGGAGAGGAGCGGCGGCCGGAAGCCCGGCGGCGCCCCCGGCATCCCGCCGAACCAGCCGAGGTGCTTGAGGCTCCCCGCCTGGAAGAAGAGGAGCCCCGACACGACCCGCAGGAGGAAGTAAGCGATCTGTCCGGCTCGGTTGGTATTCATCCACGACCTCCCAGTGTCCTGACGGTTGCGCTCGAACGGCGCGCGTGGCGGATCCCACGCCATGCTACCCGTTTCGGTATGCTCGGCGCGCCCACGCTTCGCCAGCCCGACTTGAGACCCGAGCCCCCGAGCGTTTCGATGCCCCCACGACGCAGCGCCGTTCTCGCCGCCATCGTCACGGTGCTTCTCGCCTCGCCACTCGGCGCCCTGGCGCGGGCGGCGGATGGCGCGTTCTCCGCGCCCGCGGACTCGGGTCGCGACGTCGCACGCACGCCCCCTGCGTCGGTCGCCCTCTTCCAGCGCTCGGACCTCGCGTTCGCGTTCGGGACCGCGGCTGCCGTCCTCGTCACGGGGCACCACGACGCGTGGCTCCGGCGCGAAGCGATCGAGTCCGATACCCGACTCGATCGAAATCTCGCCCGCGACGTGCGGCCGCTCGGCAATCCCACGATCGTCCTGCCGGCCCTGCTGGCCGGCTGGGGCCTCGCGCGCGCGTTCGATGCCGCCGCCCCCACGGCGGGCTTCAAGGAGGTCGGGCTCTCGGTGGCCTGCGGTGCCGCCGGCGCGCTCGTCTTGAAGGAAGTGGTGGGCCGCGCCCGCCCGGAAGACTCTCCGGGCGACAGCCGATCGTTTCGCCCGTTTTCCGGCCGGAGCTCCTTCCCGTCCGGCCACGCCACGGTGGCGTTCGCGCTCGCCGAGTCGATCCGTCTGAGCTCCCATCGCCGCTGGACGCCGTGGCTCACGTACCCCGCGGCGATTCTCGTGAGCTGGTCGCGCGTACGGGACGACGTGCACTGGACGAGCGACGTCGTCGCCGGCGCGGCGCTGGGCTTCTGGACAGCGCGAGAGGTGCACCGCGTGCTGCCCGCGGAACGACATCGCTTCCCGCGACTTGGCCTGGCCCCGAGCACGCCCGACGGCACGCCGGGCGTGTTCCTCACGCTTCGCTAGTTGTCGCGTTTGCGGATGCTCGTCTCGCGCTTGCGGGCCCAGGCGTCGAGCCAGCGCACGAACGGCCACGGCGGGGGCACCGAGAAATCCTTCGCGGTCGCGACACGGCCCGAGAGGAGCAGCTCCTTCGGCTGGTGGTAGGTGCGGAACGCCCAGTCGGCGATCGGCAGCCCGAGGAATCCCGAGATCGCCTCGTTGCAGCTGATGTTCGCGTGGTGCATGTGGTGGAAACCGTACAGCTTCCGCCACAGGACGCCGAAGCGCCGGTGCTCGGTCGCCTTCTGCCACCATTCGTACGGCTGGTGCTCGATCGCATGCAGGATCTCGTACAGGCTCATCGAGAGCGTGATGGCCGAGTAGCCGCCGATCAGGATCGGCAGGTGCGGCATCAGGTACTGGAGCCCCGCGAGGAGCGGCGTGAAGAACGCCCAGAACGCGATCAGCGCGTAGATCGGGAACGCGCTGTCTTCATATTGCTCCTGCTCGGTGATCGGGTAGCGGTTGAGCACGTAGCGGTCGGAGCCCTCGGTCACGGGCTGGAGCTTGATGGAGGTCAGGCCGTGGTGGCTGCGATGCCCGCGCGCGAAACGGGTGAGCCACGTCGTGGTGACGGAGTGGAGCACGTAGCGGTGGAACGCCCACTCGAAGAAGCACATGAGGAGGTGGATGGAGAGCAGCACCACCAGGAAGGCGAGCGGCCCCGCGGCGATGTGGATCGCCCACACGCGGGGGAGAAAGGTGCGGATGCCGAGGAGCAGGAGGGCGTACTGGACCAGCATCTGCACGCTGAACCACAAAATGGAGAATCGTCTTCGGGGTACCGCCATCGTCACCGACCTTTCCCAGCCGGGGTTTAGGGTTCGACCCGATCCGCGCCCCGGTCGTGCAGGCCTCGCGAGCATCCTAGCCCGGCCTCGCGGCCGAATCGAGCCTCCCGCGACGTCCCCACTTCTTACCGAACGGTCAGTAGCGGGATAACGCTGAGGGCGATGTCCACTCGGACACCGCCCTGTGATCGCGAGATCGACCATACGCTCCGCGAGCTCCGTTCACCAGGCTATCGGCGCAAACAACTCCCCGGCGTCAGTCAATTCCGGGCAAACGCGGCGTTCCGCACGCGCTCGCGCGCGGATTCACGAGCGGTTCGCCGCCGTTCGGCTCACGCCTCCCTCATCGATGCACGCCCGCGGCCTCGCGGCCGGTGCGCTCGACGTACTCCACGTACGAGCCGAGGTAGGCGAGCGGCGCCTCGCGAGGAATGCCCGCCCCGGGATCGCCCGGGCGCAGCTCGAGGACGCGATTGCTCAAGCCTTTGAGGAACGTGCGGTCGTGGCTCACGAACAGCATCGTGCCCTCGAAATCGTGCAGGGCCTCGACGAGCATCTCCTTCGTCTCCAGGTCGAGATGGTTCGTCGGCTCGTCCAGGACGAGGAAGTTCGGCGGATCGAACAGCATCCGTGCCAGCACGAGGCGCGATTTCTCGCCGCCGGAGAGCACCCGGATCGGCTTGTCGATGTCGGAGCCGGAAAACTGGAACGCGCCGAGCAGGTTGCGCAGCACGCCCTGGCCCTCGAGCGGGAAGTCCTTCTGGATCTGCTCGAACACCGTCACGTCCGGGTCGAGCAGGTCGAGCGCCTGCTGTGCGAAGTAGCCCAGCTTGAGCGCGGCCCCGAGCCGGAGCGTCCCGGAGTCGGGACGGAGCACGCCGGCCACGAGCTTCAGGAGCGTCGTCTTGCCCGCGCCGTTCCGGCCCATGACGCACCAGCGCTCGGTGCGGCGGATCGTGAGGTCGAAGCCCTCGTAGACCACGCGCTCCCCGTACGCCTTGCCGAGCCCCTTCATCTCGACGACGTCCTCGCCCGAGCGGGTCGGCTGGCGGAACTTGAACTCCACCACCTTCCGTTGGCGGGGCAGCTCGATCCGCTCGATCTTCTCCAGCTTCTTCACCCGGCTCTGCACCTGCGCGGCCTTGGCGGCGTGCGTCTGGAAGCGCTCGATGAACCGTCGTTCCTTGGCCAACATGGCCTGCTGGCGGGCGTGGGCGGCCTCGCGGTTCGCGTTCGCGATGGCGCGCTCGCGCACGTAGTGGTCGTAGTCGCCGGTGTAGGTCGTAAACTCACCGCCGTCGATCTCGAGGATGCGATCCACGATGCGGTTCATGAAATCCTTGTCGTGGCAGGTCATGAGCACCGCCCCCGGGTAGTCGCGGATGAAGCCCTCGAGCCACAGGATGGATTCCAGGTCGAGGTGGTTCGTGGGCTCGTCCATGAGCAGCACGTCCGGGCGGCCGAGGAGGATGCGGGCGAGGCCGACGCGCATTTTCCAGCCCCCCGAGAGAGCGCCCACGTCGCCATCGACCTGGACCTCCTCGAATCCGAGCGCGCTCAGGATCTCGCGGGCCCGGGCTTCGAGGTCGTAGCCGCCGCCGCGCTCGTACTCCTCCTGCACGTGCCCGAAGCGCTCGAGAATGCGGTCCATGTCGCCCGCCCGCTCGGGGTCGCCGAGTGCGGCCTCGAGCTCCTTGAGCTCGTGGTGGAGGTCGCCCAGGCCACCGCTCCCGGCGATGGCCTCGTCGAGCACCGAGCGGCCGGACATCTCGCCGATGTCCTGGCGGTAGTAGCCGATCGACACCCGCCTCGGGAGCGTGACCTCGCCCTCGTCGGGGACTTCCTCGCCCACGATCATGCGGAAGACGGTGGTCTTGCCGGCGCCGTTGGGGCCCACGAGGCCGATCTTTTCGCCGGCGTTCAATTGGAAGCTGGCTTCCACGAACAGCACCTGGCGGCCGTACTGCTTGCTCACATTCGTGAGATGGATCATAGGGCCGGCGACTCTACCATTCCGGCCGCCCGGTTCGCGGCACGCGCCGCGGCCGGCGCCCGGCGACGCGATTCCCCGCCGACCGGCGTTTCCGCGGTTGTCCGATCGGGACGCGAGACGCTACCCTTCCCCGATCCGGCTCCAGTCGCACCCTGTTCATCACCCGGCGGGATACCCCGATGCTCGCCGGTCTCCGAAGGGGGCGTTCACGATGAAGTCGCGTCGAATCCTGCGCCGTGCGGCGGCCGTCTCGCTGGTCGCGCTGCTCCTCTCCTCGACGATCGCCGCGGCCGGGCCGCGGCCGGAACTCGATGTCACGGCGGGGCTCCGCCCGGCGGCGGCCACCCGGGCGCTGGCGCTCCGGG
>DATDEX010000273.1:0-8245 GCA_036522895.1 Candidatus Eiseniibacteriota bacterium
GTCGCGCGTGACCACGATTACGCTCACCGAGGGCTGCCGCGCCATGCGCCGTCGCCGCCGGCTCAGCGCTCGGGCGCGAGCCGGAGCGAATCCGCCCAGCGCGGGTCGGCGAGCTCGCCCCGCACCACGCGCGTCTCCACGACGCCGCGCTTGCGGACGCCGCGCATCTCCATGCACAGGTGGCGCGCCTCGAGCACCACCGCCACGCCGCGCGGGCGGATCAGCTGCTCCAGGTGTTCGGCGATCTGCTGCCCCAGGCGCTCCTGCAACTGCGGCCGGCGCGCGTAGTGCTCGAGCAGACGCGCCGCGGCGCTGATGCCGACGAGCGTGTCCCCGGGCAGGTAGGCGACGAGCGCGCGGCCGAAGAACGGCACGAAGTGGTGGACGCAGAGCGAATGGAACTCGAGGTCGCGCACGATCACGAGATCGCCCTGGCCGGCGTGCGGAAACGTGGCGAGCTCGAGCGGGCCGGCCGGGTCGAGCCCCGAGAGCATCTCGCGATAGAGCTCGGCGACGCGGGCGGGAGTCTGGGCCAGCTCGGGCTCGCGCGCGACGCTCAACCCCAGCGCCTCGATCAGCCCGGCCACGGCGCGCGCGACCGCGGCCTGACGGCTGTCGGCATCCCGGGCGTTCCCGGCCATCGCGTTCCCCCGGCGTGTGCCCGAGCCCACCGCAAATGGCACGGGCCGGCGACCGGCCGGCCCGCGCACATGGAGCGGAAGAGGGGATTCGAACCCCCGACCCTCACCTTGGCAAGGTGATGCTCTACCGGGCTGAGCTACTTCCGCGTACAAGAGCGGCGGGGACAATAAGTCGTTGCGGTTACGGTCGTCAAGCCGCGCCCCGCGAGGCGCCGGCGCGCCGCGGCGAGCTTGCGTGACGCGTGCCGAGCGACTATCCCTCCGGGCGTGAACGTCCTCGTCCACAAGTACGGCGGCACGTCGGTGAACGGCCCGGAGCGGATCCGCGCCGTGGCGCAGCGGATCGCCGCGGCGCGCGCCGCCGGCCACGCCATGGTCGTCGTGGTGAGTGCGATGGGCGACACGACCGACGAGCTGATCGCGCTCGCGCACCGTGTGTCACCCCTGCCGTCCCGCCGTGAAATGGACATGCTGCTCTCGACCGGGGAGCGCGTCTCCATGGCGCTCCTCGCCATCGCGCTCCACGACCTGGGCGTGCGCGCCATCTCGTTCACGGGCTCGCAAAGCGGCATCCTCACCGACGAGGCGCACGCGCACGCGCGAATCGTGGGGGTCAAGCCGGATCGCATTCTCGCCGCGCTCGCGGCCGGCCAGGTGGTGATCGTGGCCGGCTTCCAGGGCGTCTCGCCCGTCACCAGGGAGATCACCACGCTCGGCCGGGGTGGCAGCGACACCACCGCCGTGGCGCTCGCCGCCGCGCTCGGCCGCGTGCGCTGCGAGATCTTCACGGACGTCGATGGCGTGTTCACCGCCGACCCGCGCGTCGTGCCGGGCGCGCGGCTCGTGCCCCGCATGGGTTATCGCACGTGCTCCGCGCTCGCGCACCTCGGCGGGCGGGTGCTGCACGCGCGCTGCGTGGACCTCGCCGCGCGCGAGCGCGTGCCGCTCGCGGTGCGCTCGGCGTTTCACGATTCCCCCGGCTCGGAAATATGCGACGACCGCAGCAACGAACCCCAGGAGGGCACCGTGGAATCCCCGCGAGTCGAAGCCGTCACGCATCGTGCCGACGTGTCGCTGGCCATCGCCGAGGGGAACGCCGGCGGGAAGGGCGAGGCGCGCGGCATCCTGGAAGCGGTGGCCGAGCAATTCCCCGCGCTCGAGCTGGTGGCGCACGAGCAGGCGAGCGAGACCCACGGCGCGCTGGTGTGGATGGGCAGCCGCGAGGACGTGGACGCGCTGCGCGCGCGCTTCCGCGAGGTCCGCGGCCCCGGCGGCGAGTGGCGGCTCGACGTGGCGCACGGCTCGGCGTTCGTGTCGCTCGTCGGGCTGGGCCTGGGTGCCGCGGAGGCGGCGCGAGCCGAGCGAGCGCTCGAGCAATCCGGCGTGCCGCTCGTGGCCCTGCGCGTCACCCCCTCGGCGCTCCTCTTCCGCGTCGACACGCTGCGCGTGGAAGATGCGGTGCGGGCGCTGCATGCGGCGTTCCTCGGATGAGGGGCCGGTTGGCGTCTCGCGCCGGGCCGTAGCGGCCCCGGGGGCGCGAACCCGGGATTTGGCCGTAATTTCGGATGCCTGATTAGGATATGAAAGTCCTGTGGCCCGATCCCGCCCGCCGGGATTACGCTCGCTCCATGCGGACCGGGTCCGTCGCTCTCATGCGACCCCGCAGGAGGCCCTTCATGAGATTGCTCGCAGCATTCCCCACGCGCGTCCGGCACGATGGCGCCGTCGCGCTCTTCGCACTCGCCACGTTCGCCCTCGCCGGCGCCGGGTGCACCCATCACGCGTACCGCGATCCCGCGGCCACGGTGGACGAAAGCGCCACGGGCCGATTGCTCGGCGTCAGCCCTGGCGACCTGCCGACGCCGATTCCCGGCCGCAAGTCCGAGCTCGGCAGTCGCGCGCGGTCCAGCTACCCGCTCGCGGTGGGCAATCGCTGGGACTATGCGATCCATGGCCAGGCGGTCATCATCACGTCCGCCGGCCCGCAGCCGCCCGGCACGTTCGACGAGCCCTGGCGGGCGGAGATCATCGGGACGCTGCACGTGGGCGCGCGCGACTACCTCCTCCAGCAGGAGTCGAACCCGGAGATCGTGCGCCCGGCGGGCCCGGTAGTCTCGAGCGCGTTCCGCATGCGGCAGGATCGCGACGGGCTGTTCGAGCTGGATACACAGTTTTACCCGGGTGGGATCGGGAGCGAAGCGGACGGCGCCGCGCCGCTCGCCGCGGAGCTCTCGGCCTACGTCGAGCGCACGGTCCCGGACGCCGGCCAGCGTGCCGCGTTCCTGCGCGCGGCGGCACGGCTCGCGAGCCGGGTCCGGTGGCTCCAGCACGGCTCGCTTGTCGCGGGGGCGGATCCGGGCGAAATCACGCTGCTCAGCTATCCCCTGTTCATCGGCGCCCGGTGGATCGTGCGCGATTCGCCACGGTTCGCGCGCACCGTGTTGGCGCGTGAGCACCTGCTGCTTCCCGCGGGCGCCTTCAACGCGTGGCGCATCCGCGGAACCTCGGAGCTTTTCGGACCCACCGATCGCGTGACGTTCTGGTACGCGGGCGCGGGTCTCGTGCGGATCAGGGTGCACGCGGAATCGCCCGCCACGGATGAGACGGGCAACGTGATCGGGCGGGCGGTGTTCGACTCCGATCAGCGGTTGACGCAGGTCCGCCTCGTGGACCCGGGCGCCCCACACACGTTTGCGGTCGCGCCGCTCGAGCCGGCGGGGGACGAGTAGGCGGAAGCGCAAGCGGCGCGCGGGGGTCCGGGCCCCGCGCGCCGCTTCCCTTCCGCGACCGCGTCCCGCCCGTGTCTCGGGCTAGAACGTGTCGCGCACGCTCTCCAGCGTCGGCACGCGGCCGCTCGCGACGCGTTCGAGCGCTTCGGCATAGAGCCGGTCGTAACCCTCGGCGGCCACCCGCCAGCTCGAATCGCGCGCCATGCCGTTCCGCTGGACCGTGAGCCAGAGCTGGGGCTCGGCGTGGGCGGCCAGCGCGCGGCGCAGCGCCATCACCATCTCGTCGGAGGAGAACCCCTCGAACACGAACCCGTTCCCCTCGCCCGTGATCGGATCGAACTCGCGCACCGTGTCGGCCAGGCCGCCGGTCGCCCGCACCACCGGCACGGTGCCGTAGCGGAGCGAGTACATCTGGTTCAATCCGCTGGGCTCGTAGCGCGACGGCATGAGGAACAGGTCGGCGCCGGCCTCGATCCGGTGCGCGAGACCCTCGTCGTGCGCCGTCTCGTAGCACCATTGCCATGGCCGCGCGTCCGCGAGCCGGCGGAAGAACTCCATGAACCGCGGCGCCCCGACGCCCAGGATCACGAAGCGCGCGGGCAGGTCGCAGAGCGCGCGTTCGGCCTCCTCGAGCAGCTCGCAGCCCTTCTGCTCCACGAGCCGGGTCACCATGCCCACGATGGGCCATTCGGGCTCGAGCGGAAAGCCGCTCGCGAGGAGCAGCGCATTCCGGCACGCGCGCTTGCCCTCGAGTTGCTCGCGATCGTAGTGCGCCGGCAGCCAGCGGTCGCTGGCAGGGTTCCATTCCTGGTCGTCGATGCCGTTCAGGATCCCGCGCACGTCGCCGGTGCGGCGGCGCAGCACGCCCTCGAGGCCGAAGCCGTACTCGCCGCTCGTCTGGATCTCGCGCGCGTAGGTCGGGCTCACGGTGGAGACGAGGTCGGCGAACAGGATTCCCACCTTCATGAAGTTGACGCGGCCGTGGTACTCGAACGGGCTGTGCGGGTAGAACGCGCTGCGGGGGAAGCCGGCCAGACCGAGCACCCAGGGATCCACGATCCCCTGGTAGCCCAGGTTGTGGATCGTGAACACGGTCGCCGTGTGCCTGAACGCCTCGTCGTCGGCATCGTGCGTGCGCATGAAGCAGGGCGCCCACGCCGCCTGCTGGTCGTGCGCGTGCACGATGTCGAACGGCTCGCCGAAGCCCTTCACCGCCTCGAGCGCCGCGCGCGTGAAGAACAGGAAGCGCTCGGCGTTGTCGGGGTAGCCTTCGTGCGTCAGCGGGTCGTCGTAGAAGCCCGGGCGGCGGAAGAAACGCCGTTCGCCGGCGTGGCCCACGAGCAGCACGCTCGGCTGGTCCGCGGGCCCCTCGGCCATGGTGAAGTGGGCCGGCTCGTGGCCCATCCCCCACGGCACGCGCGTGCCCGAGAGGTCGGAGAGCTTCCAGCCCGCCGGCAGCACGAGGTCTCGCCAGTGCGGGATCGCCACCACCACCCGGTGCCCGCGCCGCACCTGCTCGGCCGCCAGCGCGGCGACCACGTCCCCGAGCCCGCCGACCTTGGCGAGCGGCGCCATCTCGCTCGCCAGGTGCACGACCGAGTACGTGCGCGACAACGGGGGGGCCGCTCGGCTCAGGCCCGCACGCCGACGTCGCGCAAGTACTGGGCGGCGTCCTCGGGCGGCGTGGGGTTGATGTAGAAGCCGGACCCGATCTCGAACCCGGCGACGCGCGTGAGCTTGGGCATGATCTCCATGTGCCAGTGGTAGTACGGCAGGTCCGGCTCGGCGAGCGGGGCGGTGTGCAGCACCAGGTTGTAGGGCGGCGAATCGAGCGCGGCGTTCAAGCGGCCGAGCGTGTCCTTGAGGATGCCGGCGAGTTCCAGCATCTCCTCCGCGTCGTCGATCGCGTGGAACGCCGCCCGCCGCGCGAGCGGCAGCACCCAGGTCTCGAACGGGAAGCGCGGTGCGAACGGCGCGAGCGCGATGTAGCGCGCGGTGCGCGCCACGACGCGGCGGCCCTGCCCTTCGCCGGTCTCCTGGTCGATGATATCGGAGAATACCGGCCGCTCCTTCAACTCGAAGTAACGCCGCGAGCCGTCGAGCTCCTCCTGCACCATGCGCGGGATGATCGGCGTGGCGATGATCTGGCTGTGCGAGTGCTCGAGCGTCGCGCCGGCCCCGGCGCCATGGTTCTTGAACACGAGCGCGTAGCGGAGCCGGGGATCGTTCCTGAGATCGCGCATGCGTTCGCGCCAGGCGATGAGGACCTGCTGGATCTGCTCCGCGGGCAGGGCGGCGAGCTGGAGCGTCGCGTCGGGCGTTTCGATCACCACCTCGTGGGCGCCGACGCCGTTCATCTTGTCGTAGAGGCCCTCGCCGCGGCGATCGAGCGAGCCCTCGATCTCGAGCGCCGGGAACTTGTTCGGCACGACGCGCACGGTCCAGCCGGGGGAATCCTTGGCGCCCCCGCCGGGGCGCACCGCGTACACCTCGGGCGGCGTCATGTCCTCGCGCCCCTCCGTGAACGGCGAGAACGCGTGCGCGCTCCCGCCGGGCTCGGGCGTGAAATGGCCCGGGCGCCGGCTCCGCTCGGTGGAGATGATCACCCAGCGGCCGACGACGGGGTCCTTGCGCAGTTCGGGCATGAGATCCCTCTTGTGGGGGGCGTGCCGGCTGGGGGCAAACCGCGCGAGTCTAGGAAGCGGACTCGCACACGGTCAAGCGCGCGCCCCCGGCGTCCGAGTCCGCGGCGTCGCCGTCGCAGGCTCGGACCCCGCGAAGCTCCGCCGTTCTCCCACCGTCGCCGCGTGCAGCGCGCGGAGCGCCGCCTCCGCGGCCGGGGTGAGTTCGCGGGCGCGGCGCGAGGCGGCGATCCGTGCGGTCGCGACGCAGCGCTCGAGCTCGTGCTCGGCGAACGCGTCGCCGTCCCACCACGCGAACGACGGGACCGACTTGGGTGCGAAGCGGCCGCCACCGAACAGGTTCGCCCCCGTGCCGACCGTCGCGCCCGTGGGCAGCAGCGTGCCGATCCCGGTCTTGACGTGCGCACCCACGAACGCGCCGACCTTGCTCGCGCGCGTCTCGCGCTCGCGGCCATCCACCCACGCCCGGACCTCGCCATAGTTGTTCTTCAAGTCGCTCGTGGTCGTGAGCGCGCCCAGGTTCACCCACTCGGCGAGCATGCTGTGGCCGACGAACCCGTGGTGGCGCTTGTTCGCGTAGCCCTGCCAGATGCTGGCCTCGACCTCGCCCGCGATGCGGCACTCGGGCCCGAACGTGCTGCCGCGGACGGCGCCGCCCAGGAGCTGCGTGCCGTCGCCCACCACGCACGGTCCGAGCACGTGCGTGTGCGGCTCGATCCGCGCGCCGCGCCCGATCCGGATCGGGCCGGGGCTGGCGTCGAGCACGGCGAACGGCCCCACGCTGGCGCCCTCCTCGATCACGATCCGCTCCGGCGCCTCGAGGCAGGCGAGGCGATGAACGGTGCCGCGCGCGGCCGCGGGTGAACCCGCGAGGTCGGCCGCGATCGCATCCGCATTTCGGGCGATGAGATCCCACGGAAACGTCACGAACTCGGCCTCCACGAGCAGCGACGGGAGCGCGAGGCCGAGCAGCACCAGCTCGAAGTCGTCACCGCGTCCGATCGCGCCGCGCAGCATCGCGAGCGGCAGGCGCGCGCCGGCGACGCGGCCCTCTCCGAGCCACAGCGCGGGCGCGCGCGATTCGAGCGCGCCCGCGAACCACGGGCCCGGAAGGGCGGCGGCGTTCACCACCACCACCTCGTCGTTCGCGCCCGCCGGGCTCGTCTCGAGCAAGGGCGGCGCGTGCCAGCCTGCCATGGCGCCGGCGCGCGCCTCGAGCGCGAACAGCGGCAGGCGCGCGGCGGCGAGCCAGCGCTGCGCGAGCGTCGAGGCACCGAACGCCAATGCCGGTACGGGCAGGAGATCGGTGAGCGGGCGGAGCGTCCGCCAGTGGCGGTCCTCGTAGACGATGAGCCGGCGCGACATTATTGGAAACTCTTCGCTTCGCTCATCGGAGGCTCTTCGCTTCGCTCATCGCGCGCCGGCGCGCCCGCGCCATCGCGGTGTCGTCGGCTCGCCCAGCCCGTCTCGATCCTCATCGCCTGTGCTTTTTCGGCGGGGCGGTCGTGGTGGGATGCTTCGTCCGTGCGGCGTGGCTCACGGGCGGGTGCGGCTTGGGTTTCGCCGGGGCCGCGACGGGGGCGGCGTTCAGGACGAACGCCCCGTCGAAGCCCGAGTCGACGGCGCGCTTTTTCAGCGCCTCGGCGGCGGCGTTCGACAGGCAATCGTGCGTGCGCACCTTGTAGAGGCCCTTCTCGAACTCGATCACCATCGAAACGAGGAGCAGCGACTGCGCGGCCTCGCGGCGCGATTCCGCCTTCGGCTTCTCCTCGGGCGCCGCGACCTGGAGCCGCCAGCACTCGCCAGCGGCGGGCTTGCCGGCCGGCGGCTCCGCGGGCTTTGCGGGCGCGCTCGCCGGTGGCGAGGTGGCGGGCGTCGTGGAAGTGGGCGCGGACGTCGCCGCCGGCACGCTCGCAGGCGCGGCGACCGCCGGCGACACCGCGGCGAGGGTGTCGGGCATGGTGAGCGTGGCGCCCGGATTCGTCCCGAGCGGTTGCGTGGGCGCAGGCACGGGGACCGTGGCGGAATCGTCCGCGGGTGCCTGCTCCGTCCGGAGCGTGTCGTAGGCCGCCTCGGGCGCGCGCACGGTGACCGTGCCGCTCGCGTGGAGCGCCGGCACGAGCTGCGAGGACGGGATCGGCTCCGGAATGCTGGCGAGCACGCGGAGGGCCTCCGGGGAAGGTGTGGAGTCGCGCGCGGCGCTCGCGGCTCCCGCTTCGCGCCGCGGCGCATG
>DATDEX010000274.1:0-14032 GCA_036522895.1 Candidatus Eiseniibacteriota bacterium
CACGAGCCGCGCCCGCGCGGGGGCGCTCGTGGCGAGCGCGGCGCCGGCGATCCCGGCCACCACCACGAGCGCCCCGGCGACGAGCGCGTCATGCGCGCCCGGCCGGAGCGGGAGGCTCGCGGCGGCCTTGAGGCTCCCGGAGAATGCCCAGGCGAAGCGCGAGAGGAACGGCGTCGCGTGCGACTCGGGCGAGCCGATGAACTGCTGCGGCATCACGAGGTGCGCGCTTCGCCGCACCAGGAGCGAGGCGATTCCCCACGTCGCGACGACCGCGGCCACCCCCGCCGCCCAGCGCAGGCGCTCGCGGCGGCCGCGCGGCCCCGCGGGCAGGAGGGGCAGGAGCACCGCCGTGACGACCGCGATCTCCTTGCAGAGGAGCGCGGCGAGCAGGGCGACGAGCGCGCCAGGGAGTCTCCGGCGCGTGGTCTCGTGCACGGCGAGCGCGGTGAAGAGGTAGAGGCCCAGGTCCACGAACTGGGTCGGCCAGCCGGCGATCGTGCGAGTGCCCTCCGCGAGGAGCGGGAACGATGCCGCGGCGGCGGCGAGCGGCCCCGGCCAGCTCGGGCGGAGCGCGCGGTACCAGAGCGCCGCGCCGAGCGCCAGGAGCAGCAGGTGGAGCGCCACGACGGCGCCCGGCGTCGTGACGATCGCGCGGCCGAGGAGCGCGTAATAGAGCTGGTGCGGGATCGGACGCCAGAACGCCTGCGAGCCGCCGCCGTCCACGAGCGAGCCCATGCCCTGGAGGAGCGCGCGATAGAGGAAGTCGAAGTCTTCCGCGACCGGCTCGCCCAAAGGCGAGCCGGCCATTCGCCATGCGAGCGGGAGCACCGCGAGCAGCGTGAGCCACGCCCACGGGTCGGCGAAGAAGCGGACGTGCGGCGCGGGCGGTGCGGCGGCGGGGCCCCGAGCCACGCCCATGCGGGCGGGCCCGGGAGCCCCGCGGCGAGTCTTTACCAGATCTCCACCCGCACGTCGTCCGCGCGGTACATCGGATCGCCCGGCTTGATGCCGAAGGCGGAATAGAACTCGGGAATGTTCGCGAGCGGACCGTTCACGCGCAGGAACGCGGGTGCGTGCACGTCGCTCATGATCTGCGCCTGGAGGGCCGCCGGCCGCCGCTGGCCGAGCCAGGACAGCGCGTAGCCCAAGAAGTAGCGCTGGTCGGGGGTCAGGCCATTGATCTTCTGGCCCGACTTCCACTGGTCGGTCTTCTTGAACGCCTCGTAGCCGAGCCTCACGCCACCCAGGTCGGCGATGTTCTCGCCCAGCGTCGCCTGGCCCCGGACGTGCTTGTCACCGACCACGTAGGCGTTGAACTGCTCCACGAGCTTGTGTGCGCGCGTGGCGAACTGTGCGGAGTCGGAGTCCGTCCACCACGGGTTCAGGTTGCCCTTGTCGTCGAACTGGCGGCCCTCGTCGTCGAAACCGTGCGTGATCTCGTGCCCGATCGTGGACCCGCCCGCATACGAATAGAGGACCGCGTCGTCCACGAGCGAGTCCGGCACGCCCGGCAGCATGAACGCGGCCGCGGGCAGGACGATCTCCACCTTCGAGCCGTCGTAGTACGCGTTGTACGTCTGTGGCGTCATGTCCCACTCGGTGCGGTCGATGGGCTTCCCGAGCTTCGCCGCCTCGTGGCGGAACCACCACTCGTCCACGCGCACCTGGTTCGCCACGTAGGAGCTGCGGTCGAGCGTCAGCGTCGAGTAGTCACGCCAGTGGTCGGGATAGGCGACCTTGCGCGTCACCTTGTCGAGCTTGGCGAGCGCGCGCTGCTTGGTCTCGGCGCTCATCCAGCTCAGGTCGCGGATGCGGTCGCGGTAGACGCTGATGATGTCCTCGGTGAGCTTTTCGTAGCGCGCCTTCGTGGCCGGTGAGCAGTACTGCTTCACCCACTCCTGCCCGACCAGCTCGCCGATCGCGTCCTCGGTGGCATCGAGCATCCGCTTCCAGCGCGGGCGCTGAGTCTTGGTGCCGGAGAGCACCGTGCCGTAGAAGTGGAAGTTCTCCTGGTCCACCGGGCGGGCGAGGTTGGGCGCGAGGCTCGTGACCACGACGAAGCGCAGATAGGCCTGCCACTCCGAGAGGTGTGCCACGTGCACCAGGCACGAGTCCAACTGCTTGAAGAACTCGGGCTGGCCCACCACGACCGTGTCCTGGATCGGCACGCCCATGGCCGTGAACTGCCCCGCCCAGTCGATCATCGGCGTGAGCTTCTGCAGCTCGGCGAGCGAGTACTTGTTGTAGTTCGCCCACGGGTCGCGGCGCTGCTCGAGCGTGCGCGAGCGGGCGGCGAGCGCCGTTTCCAGCCTGAGCACCGTGGCGCTGGATGCTTCCGCCTTGGCCGAGTCGTCGCCGAGCAGCTTGAACAGCGCGGTCAGGTGCTTGCCGTATTCCGAGCGCACGTACTTCGTGGTGGAGTCCTGGCCGAAGTAGTAGTCCCGGTCCGGCATGTGGAGCCCGCCCTGGTACAGGTGCACGATGTAGCGGTCGGAGTTCTTCTCGTCCTGGCCGACGAACATCGAGTAGAGCGGGTGGAAGCCGTAGGTGTGAAACTTGGCCACGACCGCGAGCAGATCGGTGCGCGTGTGGATGCCCGCGATCTGCGACAGGTAGGGCTTGAGCGGCAGCACCCCCTGCCGGTCGATGGTCACCGAGTCCATACCCGTAGCCCAGAAGTCGCCCACCTTCTGCGCGCTCGAGCCCTTCGTGGTGCCCGTGCGCGCGGCGGCCCGGCAGATCGCGAGGCGCTGGCGGTACGTCTCCTCGTTGACGAGGTTCGCGATCCCCCAGCCGCGCTCCGAGGGCGGGATCGGATTCTCCTTGATCCACTTGCCGCACGCGTACTTGAAGAAGTCGGTGCCGGGGGAGACCGAGTGGTCCATGTTCTGGACGAGCGGGTCCTTTTCCGGCGGCAGCGTCGGATCGGCGTGCGCCGGGACCTGCGTCCATGCGAGCGTGGCGAGCCCGCACGCGGCGAGCGCCAGGCGAAGGCGGTTCGAAGACCGAGTCATGCGCGTCCCTTTCGTGAACGTTGGGTGGAATTCCGCCGCGCACATTAGGACGGCCCGCCCGTGGCCGCCAGCCCGGGTGCCTTGATGCGATCTTGATGGCGACGAACGCGGTCCTGACTCGCCCGACCGGGCTCGCGGACGAACACTGGGGTCAGAGCAGTCCGATGCGTCCCTGTCCACGTCGGCCGCCTCCCCGGAGGTCGTTCATGAGCGATGTTCGCTGGCTCGCCTTTTCCTTGTTCGCGTGGCTCGCGTTTCGCGCGTTCGTCGCGGCGTGCCGGGCCGGACTCGGCCATTCGATCACGCGAATTCGACGCGCGGCGAAAGAATTGAATTGACGGGTCTCCGGGTGCGATCGGGGCGAACTCAGGGGTCCCTTCGCAGATCGCGCGTGAAGCCCCACAGCATCGGCAGGGGATCCCGTTCGGCGCGGTGCTGCGAAAAACGTCGTCACGGCGATCGATTTCCGCGCACGGCCCGTTTACGGAAGCCGCTGATGCGCGTGGTAGAAACAATGCTGCCCCCGCGACTGACCCCAGACGCGGAGACCCGGCATGAACTCCTACTCGCTATCGCACGTCTCGAATGACGCGCTGCTTCGTGACCTCGCCACGAGCGTCAAGCAAGACCGCGCGACCACCGCCACCATGCTCGCCCAGCTCGCCGAGGTGGACGAGCGGAAGCTCTTTGCCGGTGCAGGATACGAGTCGATGTACTTGTACTGCGTGCGTGAGCTGCACATGTCGGAGGACACCGCGTTTCGGCGCATCCGGGTCGCTCGCACGGCGCGGGAGTTCCCGGCGATCTTCAATCTGCTCGCCGACGGGCGGCTGAATCTCACGTCGGTGCTGCTGCTCACTCCGCACCTGACCGCGGAGACGGCGGGCGAGCTGCTCGCGGCGGCCACGCACAAAACCAAGCCGGAGATCGAGCTGCTCCTCGCCGAGCGCTTCCCTCGACCGGATCTCCCGACGCTCGTGCAGGTGCTCGCGCCCGCGGGCACTAGCAACGGGCTGGCGGCTCGGCCGGACGCGCCGATGATGGAGCCACATTTACTCGCGTGCATGGAGCCACTGGCTCCAGAGCCAGTTGTCCCATCGAGCGGATCGAGTTCGGGACAGACGATGGGGCCACTTCCCACGTACGCGAAGCTCACCCCGCTCTCCGCCGACCGGGTCGCGGTGCAGTTCACCATGCGCCGCACGGCGTACGAGCAGTTGTGTTACGCGCAGGCGTTGCTGGGCCACGCATTGCCGTCGGCGGACGTCGGGGAGGTGTTCGAGCGCGGCCTGGACTCACTGGTCGACGAGCTCGAGCGGCACAAGTTCGCGAAGTGCGCCCGGTCGGGCTCGCGGAAGAGCGCGGCGCAAGGCCGCTACATCCCCGCCGAGATCCGCCGCGCGGTCTGGGAGCGCGACGGCGGGCAGTGCAGCTTTGTGAGCGAATACGGGAAGCGTTGCGAGGCGCGCAGCCGGCTCGAGTTTGACCACGTGGACCCGGTGGCGCGGGGCGGCGAGACATCGGTGGACGGCCTGCGGCTACGCTGCCGTACGCACAATCAGTACGAAGCCGAGCGCACGTTCGGTGCTGGCTTGATGAAAACGAAGCGCGAGGAAGCGAGACTCAGGGCGGCGGAAGCCAAGGCTCGTAAGCAGGCAGCAGCCGAAGAACGGGCTCGAGAGCTTGCCGCGGCGAAGACTCGAAAGCAGGCAGAGGCCGACGCTCGAATCCGTGCGCGAGACGAATCAGCACGAGCCCGTGCGAACGAAGGGGTCGAAGCGCGAGCCCAGGCCAGAGCCGGTAGGAGGGATCGGCAGGAGGCGCAGGCTGCGGAGGACGACGCCGAGCGCAGCGTCATCCCATGGCTCCGCTCGCTCGGGTGGACGCTCGAACGGGCCCGCCACGGCGCCGAGTTGTGCGCGCACATGGGCGACGCGCCGCTCGAGGATCGGCTCAAGCTCGCGCTCCGGGGCCTTTCCGCGCACCTCGGGCACAGGATCTCACCCGCCCCGATGAGCCCGGCCTGATGAGACCCGTCCGCGTCCACCGCCAGGGCGACCAGCACGACTCGCCGGCGAGAGTGATCGGCGCGCCCGCGTCTGATCGATCGCCCGCCGCGGCTCAGCGCACGCTGCCAGGGCGGCCACCCCCGGGAGGAGGTGGCCGCCTCGAGCGCGCGGCGCGAACGCCAAGCTAATCCACGAGCACCACGTTGAGCGTCCGCTCGACCGCTCCGGCCTTCAGGCGCGCCAGGTAGATGCCAGCGGCGACGCGGTGGCCGTGCTCGTCCGTGCGCGGCCACGCGATGCTGTGCTCGCCGCCCTCGAGCTGGCCATTGACGAGCCGGGCGATCCGTCGACCGGCGAGATCGAAGAGCGATAGCTCGACGCGCGCGGCCGACGGGAGCCGGAACCGCAGTGTTCCGCCCTCGCTCGTCGGGTTCGGCGCGTGCGTGAATGCGAACGCGGTCTTCGATCCGGCTGGCACGTCGACCAACTGAGGGAACCAGCCGATGTCGAAGAAGTTCTCGTACGTGAGGTCCACGTTCTGGCTGAGATCGGGATTGATCGCCGGCTCCATGAGCAAGTTAGGGAACGCCGAGACGTCCCAGTGCGACACGCTCGAGCCCTGCTGGTCGGGATTCGGCGCGAACATGAGTGCCCGGTTCTGGCTGTCGACCCCCGCGAAGTGGGCCGGGTCGAGCGAGATCGTGGCCGTCACCGCGCCCGAGCCGAGCGCGGTGCGGAGCGCATTGCCGTCGGTCTGCGACAGGCTCGCGACCGGAATGCTCACCGTGGGGGCAGCGCCGCGGAGCGGCGGCTCCGGCCCGGCCGCGTTGTTGATGATGATCGCGGCGATCGCGCCGTTGTTCTGCGCGTTCAGCGCCTGCTGCGGCATCGTGCAGCCGGAGGTCCGGTCCATGAGCGCGATCTTCCCCGCGATCGCGCCGGCGTTCGTGAACGGCGTCTCGCAGCCGTCGGTCGTGATGCCCACGCCGTCGGCCACCAGCACGACGCTCCCCGTCACGCCGGTCGTCGTGAGCGCGGGATAGAACACGCCCTGTCCGCTCGTGAAGTCGCCGGTCAGGGCCCCGCTCGTCACGACGTGCGCGCGCTTCCCGAGCGTCTTCGTGGTCCACGCGGTGACCGCCGCGCCGTCCCACACCAGGTGGTTCGTGTTGATCGCCGACGCGACGCGCTCGGCCGCCGTCATGTCGACCCAGTGTTTGTTCGACACGTTGTCCATGAGAAAACTGTCCCAGATGGTCGGCAGGCCCGCGAAATACGCACCGTTCGTCTCGTCGGTGAGCGTGAGATAGCCGAGCCCGTGCCCGAATTCGTGCAATAGGACCGGCAGCAGGTCGATCCCGTTCGCACCCTCGTTGCCGTCGAAGCCGTAATACCAGAATCGCGTCGAGAGGCAGGTCGGGGTCCCGACGATCTCGTTGAATTGAGCGACGATGTCGTCGTTCCCGGGGTCGAGATCGGTGCCTGCGAGCCGGTCCGCCTCGGCGCCCACGAACCAGGTGGCCGGCTTGGGCGCGCCGCTGAAGTCGGAGTCGATCACGATGGGACCCGCGTCGCCCAGCACGCCGCTCGTGGGCGCGCAGGGCAACGTGTCGAACGACGCCTGGACCTTGATCGTGATCGGGCTCTGGAGGAGCGCGTCCCAGAGCTGGCCGGCTTTGACGAACACGTTCAGTCGCTGCTGCCCGACCGTCGTGCCGGGGTTGCCACCGACCGGGGCGGCGGGGGTGGGATCATTGAAGCCCTCGTTCGGGCCGTCCGTGTTCACGATGACGAACCCGGCCCGCGCGCCGCGCGGCGAGCCGACGCAGGCGAGAGCGAGCAGGAGCGCGCCGAGGCGCGTGCGCCCGGTCACTTGTGCACCCGCTTCGCGGCCGTCGTGGCCTCGATCCGGGCCCGCGCCGCGGCCTCGCCCTCGATGCAGTCCTCCTTCATTCGGCCCCGATCGTCGATCGTCGCCACGACCCACTCCCGAATCGCGCCGTTCAACACCGCGTGACGCGAGCCGTCGGGTGCGAGCCGCACGCTCGCCTCGGCGCGCGCGCGGAGCGCGGCTTCCGAGCTCGCCAGCGCATCGCCGCGGAGCGCGACCGCCGCCTCGCCGGTCTCCGGATCGACGCGCATGCCGAGACGCGTGCCGTGCGAGGGGAGCTGCCAGGGCCCGGGATGCAGGCGCAGGAGGTTCGAGGCGGACGGCGGCGCGGGCGCCTCGGCGCCGGCCCACGCGGGCAGGGCGGCGAGCAGAAGCAGGCAGAGCATGACGGTCCGCATGGCGTGGTTCCTCCAGACGTGGTCGACCGCGGCCTCCACCGGAAGGTTAGCGCACCCGGACACGAGAAGGGGAGGCCCGATCGGGCCTCCCCTTCACCGCTTCGCTCGTCCGGCGCCGGCCGGCGGGCCCGTTCAGGCCGCCCGGGCGACGTCCTCGTCGTCCTCGTCGCCGGAATCCCGCCCGCCCGGCTGCGGGAACTCGATGATGTTGCCCCGCATCCGCACGCTCGTCCGGCTCGCCTCGCGCAGGTCCTCCACCGCCGCATCGGCCTGGCGCAGCAGCGACTGGAGCGAGCCGGCCTTCTCGACGGCCTGCTCCACGAGCACCTTCTGGCCTTCGAGAATCTCGAGGCTCGAACGCACCTCGACGAGCAGCGCATCGGCGCGCGACAGGCGCTCCTCCGCCTGCCCGATCTGGCGCTTGCGCTCCTCGAGCGAGCTCTTCGTGTCGCGGAGCTGCTGCAGCTGCCCGAGCACGTCCTTGAGCATGGCCCGGCCCGCTTCGAGCTCCTGGTGGGCCGAGGTGATCTCGCGCACGTGGGTCGAGGTCTTCTCGGCCATCGTGAACATGCGGTCGAGGTCGCCCTGGAGCGACTCGATCGTGCCCTGGCGCGCCGCGATCTGGGCGAGCGAGCGGGCGATCTCCTCCTCGGTGACGTCCCACTTGGCCATGCGCGCCTCGAAGTCCCCGAGCCGCTTCTCGACCGTGCGCAGGTTCTGGGCGCGGTCCTCGAGCTGAGCCGCCAGCTGCTCCACCTCCGCGGCGCGCTCGCCCGCGCTGCCGAGCGAGGTCGTGAGCTTCTCCGCCAGCTCGCCCAGCTGGCTCGCCGCGTTCGCCGCGTCCTGGCGGAGGCCCGAAGCGCGCTTGAGCTCCTTCGCCGCGTCGACGAGCGCGCGCTGGCGCTGCTCGATCTCCTTCTTGAGCGCCTGGGTCTCGCCGGCGATTGCCTCCACGGACTCGCAGCGCTGCTGGAGCGACGCCACCGTCTTCTGGAAGTCGTCGGCCTGGATCGCCGCCGCCTCCACGCGCGAGCCGACGTTCCCGATCGTGCCCGCCACCTGCTCGGCCCTGGTGGAAAGTTCGCCGAGGCTCACGAAGCGCTGCTCCGCCGCCTCCATGCGCTGGGCCAGTTGCCGGCCGCGCTCGTCCATCCGCTCCGCGAGCGACCCCAGCTCCGCGATGCGGCGGTGCAGGCCGTCCACGAACTCGCGCCGCGTCTCGATCGATGCCGCCGACTCTTCGATGCGCTGCGCCTGGCCGCGCACCTGCTCGAGCACCGGCTCGTACCGCTGGAGGTCGGCGAAGCGCTGGCGCAGGTCGCCGACGCGAGCCACCACCTCGTCGAGCCAGGTGCGGGTCTCCGCCTGCCCCTGCCGAACGCGGGACATCTCGTCGCGCGTCGTCTGCATCTGCTCGAGCGCGTCCTTCGCCACGGCATGCGCGCCCGCGAGCTGCGAGAGGTCCTTCAAGCCCGCGTCGATCGCGCCGCGTGCCGCCTCGATGCGCGCGACCTGCTCGGCCACGCCGTGCACCGTGGCCGAAGTGACGTCGAGGTCGCGGCGGATCGCGTGCAGCTTGCCCATCTCGCGGTCCACCTGGCCCACCTCCTGCGACAGCGACAGGAGCTGCGCCGCCACGGCGTCCACCTGGTGCTTGATCTCGCCCATCGCGAGGCTCGACTCGTGCAGACCCTTGAACCGGTTCTCGCAGATACTGAGGTCCGCGCGCAGGTCGGCGACGCGCTGGCTCACCGATTCGAGCCCGCGCGACTCGAAGTCGAACCGCTCGACGGTGTTCTTCATCTCGTGGGTCATCCCGGCCAGGTCCTGGCGCGTGGCCACGGTCTGCTCGTGCGCCTGGCGCTGGAGCTGGGTGATCTCCCCGGAGCGCTCGATCACCGCCTCGTGCAGCGCCCGGAGCGCCGCGACCTGCTCGGCGAGCGCGCCGAGCGACTTCTCGTTCTCCTTCTGCTGGCGGACGCCGGCCTCGATCGTGCGCATCGCGCGGTCCAGGTGCTCCGTCTGCGAGAGCGCTCGGTCGAGCGCCTCGCGGTGGGCCTCGAGCGCCGCCGTCTTCTGTGCGACCGAGTCCCCGAGCGCCTTGAGCGTGACCACTTCACGCTTCACGTCGCCGATCTGCTCGCGCACGCCGTCCATGCTCTGCACGGAGTGCTCCACCGACTCGACGCGCCGCTCCTTGTCCTGCAGCGACCGGCCGAGCTCGTCGCGACGGCGGTCCATCGCCTCGAGCTTCGTGGTCGCGAGCTTGTGCGCATCGAGCAGGCGCTCGTGCTGCTCGCGCAGCCGCGCCATGCGCTCGACCGCACCCTCGAGCTGGCCGTGCAGCGACTCGGCCTCGCCGCGGAGGAGCTGGAACGGCTTCTCGACCTCGAGAAAGCCGGTGAGGCGTTCCTTCAGGTCGGCCGCGAGGTCGACCTTGCTCACGAGCTCGGCCATGGACGACTCGATCCGCTGCGAGCCCTCGAGCGCGGTCGAGACGCGCGACTCGGCCCATTGCGTGCTCTTCGTCAAGCCCTCGGCCCGCTCGTCGAGATTCTGGAACAGCTCGGCGAGCTTCACCATCCCCTGGAAACGCTCCTCCATCTGCGCGAGCCGATGGGTGAGGGACTCGACGTCGCCCTCCGTCTTCGCCAGCGGCTCGCCCAGCTTCTTCAATCGCTCGGCCCCTGCCTGGGCTCCCTCGACGATCGCTTCCAGGCGCGCACGCTCGCGCTGGATCTCCGCCAGCACGGCGCGCATGGCCTCGAGGGTCTCCTGGTCCTTACCGCCGTTCCCCATGAGGTTCTTGAGCAGGGGCTTCATGGAATACTCCTTCTGGGCCATAGGCTTGCGCCCCGCCCTGCGGGAAACTCCCAGGGTCGAGGCGCGGGAGGGTCAGCAATTCGTCGCGTCCCGGTTATCGGCCGTTCGGCAGCGATTCCGCACCCGGACTCGTGCCGGTCGCGGCGATCCGGCGAAGCCGCGCCGGTCGAGCCGCGGCGGCGTCCACCCTGCTTCACGCGTTGAGTTCATCTACAGACGTAACCCGTTGTCTGGACTCGCTCAATGACTTGCAACGCCGCCCAGAAGCCACCCGCACGCCCGCCTCATGTATCTAGTGGACGCGAGCGGGCACCTTTCGCCGTGAGAGCGCCGCGATGCGAGACCGGCGCACCGGACGTGCCGGGTCCGCCAACCACTGAGAGCATCTGGGCGGCGACGCCCGTCCACGCGGGTGACCGCAGGGGAGAACGACACACCATGAGACGGTTCGCCATCCTTCTCGCAGGCCTCGCCTTCGCGACCACGGCTTCGGCAAACGGCATCGTCGGGACGGTGACCAAGACGGGCGGCGCGGCCGTGTGGCCCTGCAACATCGGCATCGTGAACCGCCAGACCGGACAGCCGGTAGCGGTGAGCAGCGACTCGACGCTCCCGAACGGCACCTACAACCTGCCGCTCCCGGATGGACGCTACGACCTCACGTTCAAGCCCAAGATCGGCACGCATGTGTTCCAGGGCGTGCTGCAAGACCAGCGCGTCCAGGCCAACACGATCACCGCGAACATCCAGCTCCTGGTCGGCCGGTACCTCTCCGGTAAGGTCGTGGGCACGAACGGCGTCGGGGTTCCGACCACGGACATCCGCTTCAAGACCTCGACCGGCGTGACCCCGACCAACGTGCAGGACAACGGCACGCTCGCCGACGGCACGTTCCTCACGCTCGTGGATCCGGGTCTCTGGATCGCGGAGATCATCCCGGCCAACGCGACGCACAAGGCGCCGATCGAGATCCCCAACGTGGACCTGACCACGGGCGACGTCGCGCTCGGGAACGTCGTGGTCCAGAACGGTTTCGTCATCACGTGCAGCGTCACCGACGGCTCGCTGTTCCCGCTCGCGAACGCGAGCATCATCGCGCGCGAGGTCCCGGGCCGGACGCGCATGTTCACGCCGCTCAACAACACGACCGCGTCCGGGGTCGCGACGATCGTGCTCCCCGCCGGGCTGTACGACGTGAGCGCCATCCCGCCGCCGGGAACGCTGTCGACCTACGCCACGAAGAGCGCATACGACGTGAGTCCCACCGCGGACATGACGCTGCCCAACTTCGCGTTGCCGCCGGCGCACATGCTGAGCGCGCACGTGGTGGCCCCCGTCACCGGCGCGGCGGTGGTGAGCGCCGACATCGACGTGGACACCTATCCGGCGCCGTTCCTGCGCATCGAGACGCCGAACGACATCACCGACGGCCTCGGCAACTTCTCCGTCGGCGTGCCGAGCGGAACGTTCCGGCTCACCATCAATCCCCCGGTCGCGACCAAGCTCCTCTCCATGCGGATGAACAACATCACGGTCGGCACGACGAACCTGAACCTCGGCACGATCACCTGCGTGCAGGGGCACTGGCTGGACGTCACCGTCCTCGCCCAGGGCACGAACGTTCCCGTGGAGGGCGCGAACATCGACATGATCAGCATCGCCACGAAGATTCCGCTGGTCACGATCGACGACGTGACGCTCGCGAACGGGTCCACGCGCATCGTCATCGACAGCGACTACTACACGGTCAAGATCTCGCCCCCGAGCGCCGCCTACGACACCGCGTACGTGATGGGCGGGTTCCGCACGCTCGGCGACTCGGCGATCACCGTGTTCATGCCGCGTAAGGGCGTGCTCGCCGTCGGCGGACCGGCGGCGAGCGGACTCCGGCTCGCCACCCCGTGGCCGAACCCGGCCCGGGCGGGCGTGAACTTCGCGTTCGCGGGGCAGGGCGCCGGCGAGCTCGAGATCCTCGACATCAGCGGCCGCCGCGTCGCGACACCGTGGCGCGGGCAGCTCGGCGGCGAGCAGACCGCGCGCTGGGAAGGCACCGACGACCAGGGACGCGAGGTCCCGAACGGCATGTACTTCGCGCGACTCCGCGCGGGCACCGACCGGAGCGTGCGTCGCATCGCCATCGCGCATTGAGGCTAGGTCGAAACGTGAAGCGCCCCGGGCCGGTCGGGTCCGGGGCGCTTCGCGCTTCGGGGATCGTGGGGGATCAGCGGCGCTTGCCCCACGTCGGCGGCGGTGGCTCCTGCATGCGGCGCACCACCGGCTTCTCCGCAAGCTGTTTCAGCGCCACCTCGACCGCGCGCTCAAGCTGCGTGTCGTGGCCGCGGGCAAAATCGATCGGCCAGATCTCCACGTCCACGTCGGGCGCGACGCCTTCGTTCTCCACCGCCCAATGGCCGTCCGCCGCGAAGTACCCGCCGCGCGGCGCGATCATCGAGCCGCCGTCCACGAACAGCGGCGTGTCCGCCGTGTGCACGAGGCCGCCCCAGGTGCGCTTGCCGACCAGCGTTCCCAGCTTGCGGGCGCGGAACATGTACGGCAGGTAGTCTCCGCCCGAGCCCGACATCTCGTTGATGATCATGACCTTCGGGCCCCAGATGCCGGCTGCGGGGCTCGTGAACGGCACCCGCGCGCCGGCCACGTTGTTGAAGTAGCCGTCGAAGGTGCGGGCCATCACCTCGATCATGTAGTCGGCCGCGGAGCCGCCGCCGTTGTAGCGTTCGTCCACCACCACGCCCTGCCGGTCCTGCTGCGCGAAGTAGTAGCGGTTGAAGCTCGCATAGCCGGGCTGGCCGGTGTTCGGCAGGTAGACGTACGCGAGATGCCCGCCCGAGAGCTTGTCGACCGTGCGCCGGTTCGCCTCGACCCACGCCCGCGTGCGGAGCGTCTGCTCGTTCGCGACCGGCACGACCGTGACCTGGCGCGCGCCGTCCAGCGTCGGGCGGCCGTTCACGGTGAGCACCGTCTGCCGGTTCGCCGTGCCGTCGAGCAGGCGATAGAGATTGTCGGGCGTCCGGAGCTCCTCGCCGTTCACGGCCAGGACGTAGTCGCCCACCGAAACGTTCACTCCCGGGGCCGCGAGCGGCGCCTTGAGGTCGGGATTCCAGCTCTCGTTGTCGTAGATGCGGCTCACCCGGTAGCGGCCCGAGTCCACGGTGAAGTCCGCGCCCAGGAGCCCGCCCGGCGACGGCGGCACGTCTGGCATGTCGCCGCCGCGAACGTACGAGTGGCCGATCGCGATCTCTGCTCCCATCATGTCGAGCAGGTAATTGAGGTCGGCGCGATGCCGGACCCACGGCAGGAACTGACCGTACATCTCGCGCATCTTAGGCCAGTCCGCGCCGTGCATGTTCGGGACGTAGAGGTAGTCGCGCTCGTTGCGCCAGCCCTCCGCGAAGATCTGGGCGAACTCCGCGCGCGGGTCGAGCAGCATTTTGAGCGTGTAGGCGAGCTTGCCCGTTCCCGCGGCGGGCGGCGCCTTGTCGGCGTCGACCAGGTAGAGCGTCGGTGGCACGGGCTTCGGGGCGGGGAGGCCGGGAGCGGGCGGCGGCGGCGCGGGTACCGCGACCCGGTAGGCGAGCTTCTTTCCGTCCGCGCTCACCGCGTAGTCCGCCACCTCGCTCGCGAACGGGGCGGGCTTCCGCTCGGAGAGCTTGAAGCGCTGGAGCTGGGCGCCGCTGCCGGGGGGCGCCCCCGCGGCGGCCTCGAGGTAGAACACCGTGCCCTTCTCGCCGGCCTTGAGGAGCGAGTACTGCCGCTCGGGCACGCCCGGCACCGCGACGACGCGCGACTGGAGGCCGTCGAAGTCGATCCGCACCGGGACAGCCGCGGGTTTCGCGGCGTCGGCCTTCTCGGCGCCGGGCTTGCCGGCGGCCGGCCGGG
>DATDEX010000275.1:0-3543 GCA_036522895.1 Candidatus Eiseniibacteriota bacterium
CCGCGAGTGCCGCGACCAGGTGCGGGCCCACGAAGCCGCCCGCGCCGGTCACGAGCACGCGTGCGCCCGCGAGCGCGGTCATCCGCCCCCCGCGGGCCGGGACGGGTCGGCGCCGGGCTCACCCCTCAGCTCATCACGGCGCATGCGGACTCCGGGGTCACGGGCACGGAATGGGGAACACACGCGGGCTGGGCCCGGCGCTCGGGCGAGTGTGCGTCAGCGCGCGCGCCAGTGCTCCAGCATGTCGTACAGCGTCTGCTCGAACGGGATCACCGGCTGCCAGCCCGTCGCGCGCACGAACTTGCCGTTGTCGCCGAGCAGGATCGGGACGTCCGACGGCCGCAGGCGGGCCGGGTCCTGCCGCACCTCGATCTTCGCCTTCGTGTGCGACAGCAGCATGTCGAGCGTCTCGCGGATCGACCAGCACCGGCCCCGGCAGATGTTGTACACCTCGCCCGGCTCGCATTTTTCGAGCGCCAGCACGTAGGCGCGCACCATGTCGCGCACGTCGGTGAAGTCGCGCTTGGCCTCGAGGTTGCCCACGCTCAGGACCGGCGCCTTCTTGCCCTTCTCGATGTCGGCGATCTGCTTGGCGAAGTCGCTCGCCACGAACACCGGGCCGCGGCGCGGGCCCTCGTGGTTGAACCCGCGCGTGCGCACGCTGTCCACCTTCCACGACATCCAGTACTGGTAGCCGAGCATGTCCTGGGCGACCTTGCTCACCGCGTAGGGCGAGAGCGGGCGGAGCGGGTTGGTCTCCTGGATCGGGACCTCGTCCGGCCGCACGAGCCCGTACTCCTCGGACGAGCAGGCGAGCTGGATGCGGCACTCGAGCCCGAGCCGGCGCACCGCCTCGAACAGGTTCACCTGCGCGAGGATGTTCGTGGTGAGCGATTCGGTCGGGGCGACCCACGACGTGGGCACGAACGACTGGGCCGCGAGGTGGAAGATCCAGTCCGGCTTGACCTTGGCGACGGTGTCGAAGGTCGAGGTCGCGTCGCGCAGGTCGCACTCGTGGAGCGAGATGGCGCCGGGCGCCAGGTGCTCGATGTTCTCCGTGCGGCTCCGCCAGCGCCAGATGCCGTGCAGCTCGAAGTCGCTCCGGGTGAGCAGATAGTCCACGAGATGGCTGCCGGCGAAACCGGTGACGCCGGTGATCAGGACGCGGCGCATGCGTACTCCTGGGGAAGGGCGTGGGGGCGCGAAGCCCGGGGAAGTTAGGGGGTCGGCCCGGCAGCGTCAATCGACAGGAGGGAGCGCCCGGCTCAGTGCCGGAACGTCTCCAACAGCTTGGGCAGCGCGGTGATCAAGGCCAGCACGACGCCCATGAGCGATTCGCCGGCGATGAGACCCGAGGAGACGGGGATCGTGAACTTCTCGTGCACGGCCGGCTTCGCCTTCGAGAGCCAGAGCGCGATGCACGCCCCGATGAACATGGAGATGGAGTTGAACCCGTTGATCGTGAACGCCAGCCCCACGCCGGTCGCGGACGGGATGAACTTCTTCTGCTTCGGGAACCGCATCTCGAGCAGCGGCAGGATGATCCCGAGCGTGCCGCCGATCACCAGGCCGATCCGCGCCGTGGGATGCAGCGCGCCGACGCCCTTCGCCAGCAGCTCGGCCACGCCGCGCCACACGAGCGCCGCGGGCGCCGGCCACTTCTCCCCGCCGAGCAGGTCGGTGCTGGGGATGAGGATGAAATAGACCGGCACCACGATGAACGCGCCGGCGACCACGCCGAAGAGCTGCGCGATGAACTGCTGGCGCGGCTTCGCCCCGAGCAGGTAGCCGCTCTTCAAATCTTGCAGCAGCTCGCCCGCTGCGGAGGTGGCGCCCGCGGTGATGTTGGCGGTCATGAGATTCGTCGGGATGTTGCCGGGGGCGATCGCTCCGAACGTGAGCTGGGTGATCTTCGAGAGGGGTCCAACGGGGGTGATGTCGGTCTCCCCGGTCGCGCGGGCGGAGACCACGACGAGGAAGAACGTCGCGATCACCGCGATGAGTCCCATCCACCAGTGAATGTGGAAGAGCCGGTTGCCGAGCACGATCGCCATCGCCCCGAGCAGCACGTAGCCGGTGATGAACCACGAGCCGGGGACCTCGATCCGCTCCATCGGGTCGTTCGACGCGGTCTTCCGCCCGAGGAAGTTCGACAGCGTGCTGAACGCGCGCGCGACCGCCTTCCAGTTCATGAAGAAGAGGAGCAGTCCCGACGTGACCATCATGGGGACGCCGATCCAGAGCGACCAGCTCGAGATCTTCCGGAAGCTCGGGGCCTCGATGATCCCGGCACGCAGGAACGTGGGGGCCAGGAGCACGTAGTTGACGAACGCCCCGAGCATGAGGCTCCAGGCCTGGCGGAACCCCATGATCGCGCCCGCCGCGATGAACAGGAGCGACCCCTCGAACGACATCGTGACCTGGTTCAAGCCCAGCGGCTTGTCCTTGTACATGCCGAGCTTGATCCAGGCCGTGCCCCACACGCTCTCGATCCGCGGCAGGCGCAGCCACGGCAGCTTCTCGGGCCAGAACCAGCCCCGGATCGGCGCCCAGGCGGGGGCGCCGGCGATCTCCTGCACCTTCATGAACGTCAGGTCGCCCGCGTCGCGGAACCACGTGATCACGCCGCCGAGAATGGCGGACAGCGTGAGCGCGCGCGCCTGCTTCGCCGCCTCGCCCCCGGACGTGTGCAGCGCCCGCAGCGTGGCCGCGGCGGCGGTCCCCGTGGGGAAGCGGAGCTGCTCGATGTTGATCATCTGGCGCTTGGCGGGAACGGCGAGGAACACGCCCATCGCGCAGATCACCATGACCCAGGGGATGAGCCACAGGCAGCGCGTGGCGAAATCGGCCGGAATCGACGCGGCGCTCAGCATCATGAGCGCGGGAATCGCGTTCACGAGGCCGCCGCTCGTCATCGAGCCGGCCGCGCCCGCGGTGGACTGCAGGCAGTTGTTCTCGAGGATCGAGTAGTGGTTCTCGGGCCAGAGCCACACGAAGAACCCGCCGACCACCGGCAGCTTGTGCGCCCGGACGAGCAGCGGGCCGATCGTGCCCGAGATGGCCTGGAAGATGGTGAACGCCAGCACCGCCGAGGTGATGGTGACGCCCATGCTCCAGCCGGCCTTGAGCCCGATGTACACGTTGGAGCAGGCCATGATCATCCCGAGGAGCATGCCCATGAGGACGGCCCGCGCGGTGAGCTGCTTCTGCTTGTCACCCTGGTAGACGTTCTCGAACCAGTCGCGCTCGATCTCTTCCGGCGTTCGCGGAAGGACGGTCTCGTCTTGTGCGGCGGTAGCGATGGCCACGGGTCACCCTCGGGTGGGCGGGTCGGACTGCCAGCCTCGGCGAAGAAGCTTCGGGGAGCGTGCGCGAGCCGCCACCCGCCCACAAGCGAAAAGTCGCCGGCGCAGCGAGCTTGCGCCCTGGGTCCCACGCCGCGATCGAGCTCCGGAGGCCCGGTTCGCGCTCAGCGGGCGGCCGGCGGGCCGAGCTCTCCCTGCCAGCGGAGCGCCGTGGCGCGCTCGGGCAGCGTGCGCGGCG
>DATDEX010000276.1:0-4686 GCA_036522895.1 Candidatus Eiseniibacteriota bacterium
CGTCGTAGCCCGGCTGGAGCTCGAGCGCCCGCTCGTACGCGGTCGCGGCGGCCTCGAGCTGGCCCTGCGCGCGCAGCGCACGCGCGAGCCCCAGGTGCAGGTCGGGCCAGTCCGGGCTCACCGCGAGCGCGCGGCGAAGCGCCTGCTCGGCCCCGGACAGATCTCCGAGCTCGTAGAGCAGCTGCGACTCCGCGAGCGCCGCCTGCGGCGCCTCGCTCGCGCGCGAGAGCCCGCGTCGCAGCGAACGGAGCGCGTCCTCGTGGCGTCCGAGCGCGTGGTAGACGAGCCCGAGCAGCCGTTGCGCGCGCGCGAACTGGCGGTTCAGGTCGACCGCGCGCTCGAGCGGCTCGAGTGCGCCCTCGAGGTCGCCGCCCCGGAAGCGCGCGAGCCCGAGCCAGAACCAGAGGTCGGGATACTGCGGGTGCGCCTCGAGCGCGTGCGCGATCTGCTCCTCCGCGGCGCGCGCGTCGCCGCGCTCGAGCTCCGCCCGCGCCGCGAGGAGCCGCGCCTCGAGGTAGCGCGGGTTGATCTCGAGCGCGACCTTCAAATGAGCGAGCGCGTCGTCGAAGCGGGACGCCTCGAGGAGCAGGCCCGCGAGCCGGCCACGCAGGTCGGCGTAGCCCGGCTGCGCGGTCACCGCCTCCGCGAGCGCGGCGATGGCCCCGGCGAGGTCGCCCGCCTGCTGGCGTGCCAGCGCCTCGTCCAGCGGCCCGGCCGCCGGGCGCGCGTCCGATCCACCCGGGAGCAGCCGGCGCCATTCCTCGCCCGACCAGTCCTTCGCGACCTCGGGTGTGACCCAGTCCGGGGCCTCGAGTCCCAGCGCGAGCGCCTCGGCGAGGGCCGCGGCCGAGCCCTCCCGATCCGCCATGCCGCCGCGGCACACCGCGAGCAGCAGATGCGCCTCCATGTAGTGCGGGTGCTCGGCGAGCGCGCGCTCGAGATCGGCGATCGCCTCTGCGGTCCGCCCGGAGCGCTCGTAGATCCGGGCGCGCTGGTAGCGCAGGTCGGGGAACGTGGGGTTCTCCTCGAGCGCACGGGTGAACTCGCGCTCGGCGCGGGAGAAGTCGCCCGAGTGCTGGTAGGCCAGCCCCAGGTTCGCGCGCGCCTCGGCGGCGTGCACGAGCGCCAGGCAGTGGTCCGGGTCGTTCGGATCCCGGACCTCCTCGAGCACGGCCTCGAAGCATTCCGCGGCGCGTTCGAACTCCCCGCGGTTGAAGTGGAGGATGCCCTCGTTGTAACGACGGGTATGCCCCCACTTCACCAGCGACGACAGGAATGCCACCCGGTTCAGTCCATCTGGCGACGGAGGAACGTCGGCACCTCGAGCGAGTCTCCGCGCGAGCCCGTGCGTCCCCACTGCGGCCGGCCCTCGCGCCGCTGCCACGCCGGCGCGGAGAGGCCCGCGAGATCGTCGCCCGACGCGGCCGCCGCTCCCGCCGCCGCGGCGGTCGGAGCCGAGCGCTGCACACGCTCGACCAGCCGCAGGCTCGCCCCGTGCGGGCCGAAACCGGTCGCGACCACCGTGATCAGCAGATCGCCGTCGAGCGACGGGTCGATGACCGCGCCGAAGATGACGTTCGCGTCCTCGCCGGCGGCCTGCGTCACCACGAGCGCGGCCTCGTTCACCTCGTGGAGCGTCAGGTCGCGGCCGCCGGTGATGTTCACCAGCACGCCCTCGGCGCCATGGATCGAGACGTCTTCGAGCAACGGGCTCGAGACGGCCGCGCTCGCGGCGTCGACCGCGCGGTGGGTGCCGGAGCCACGGCCGGTGCCCATGAGCGCGTTGCCGCGGCAGGCCATGATGCTCTTCACGTCGGCGAAATCGAGGTTCACGAGCCCGGGCACCGTGACCAGCTCGGAGATGCCCTTCGTCGCCTGGAGCAGCACGTTGTCCGCGACGGAGAACGCCTCGGACAGAGACGTGGCCTTGTCGACCACCGACAGCAGTCGCTCGTTCGGGATCACGAGCAGCGTGTCCACCTCGGCCCTCAACTCGGCCAGGCCCTCCTCGGCCTGGCGCAGGCGCCGGCGGCCCTCGAACTGGAACGGCTTCGTGACGACGGCGACCGTGAGCGCTCCGGCCTGACGCGCGAGCCGCGCCACGACCGGCGCCGAGCCGGTGCCGGTTCCGCCGCCCATCCCCGCGGTGATGAACACCATGTCGGCGTCCGCCACCGCGTCGGTGATCGCGGCCTCGTCTTCTTCCGCCGAGCGACGCCCGGTCTGCGGGTCGCCGCCCGAGCCCAGGCCGCGCGTCGTGTTGACGCCGATCTGGATGCGCGTCGGCGCCAGCGATTGCGACAACGCCTGCATGTCGGTGTTCGCGACGATGAACTCCACGCCGCGCAAGCCTGCGCCGATCATGCGGTTCACGGCGTTGCCGCCGGCACCGCCGCAGCCGATTACCTTGAGCCTGGCGGAGTTGCTGCGGTCGATCTCGAGTTCGAACGTGGACATGGGAACCCTCCCTGGATCGGGCTCACGGGCGTCGTGCCCGTTCGCACCCGGCGTGATGGACTCAGAACAGATCGGAGAACCAGTTGCGGAGGTCGAACCGGGGCCGGGGCTTGGGCCCCGGGCCGTCGACGAAATCCACCCCACCCTCCTCGGCCTTGGCCGCGTGCAACACCAGGCCCACGCCCGTGGCGTAGCGCGGATCGCACACGTTCGCGGACAGTCCCCCGAGGCCGCGTGGCAGCCCCAGACGGACCGGCATCTCGAACACCTGCTCGGCAAGCTCCGCCGCCCCGGGCAACAGCGACGTCCCCCCCGTGAGCACTACCCCGCCACCGATCAGGGGTGCGAAGTGATTCTTGCGAACCTCCTTGTTGGCGAGCGCGAAAATCTCCTCCATCCGCGGCTCGATCATCGACGCCAGCACGTGGCGCGAGATCTCCTTGTCGCCGCGGCCGCCGACGCCGGAAACGCTCACGGTCTCGTCGCCGTTCACGAGCGAGGCCAGCGCCGCCCCGTGCTGGAGCTTGATGAGCTCGGCCTTGTCGATCGGGGTGCGCAGGCCGATCGCGATGTCGCTCGTGACGTTCGCGCCGCCGAACGGGATGATGCAGGTGTGGCGCACGGCGCCCTCGTGGAACACCGCCACGTCGGTCGTGCCGCCGCCCAGGTCGAGCAGCACGACGCCCAGGTCCTTCTCGTCGTCGTCGAGCACCGCGGCGGCGGAGGCGAGCGGCTCGAGCGTGAGATCGTAGACCTTGAGTCCGGCGCGCTGGATGGCGCGGCAGATGTTACGCGCGCTCGTCACCGCGCCGGTGATGATGTGCACCTCGGCCTCGAGCCGGACGCCGCTCATCCCGACCGGATCCTTGATGTGATCCTGGTCGTCGACGATGAACTCCTGGGGGATCACGTGGATGATCTCGCGATCGGTCGGGATCGCGATGGCCTTCGCGGCCTCGATGACCCGCGTGACGTCGGCCGCGGCGATCTCGTTGTCCTTGCGCGAGACCGCGACCACGCCGCGACTGTTCAGGCTTCGGATGTGGTCGCCGGCAATGCCCGCGTGCACGCCCTTCACCTGCACACCGGCCATCCGCTCGGCTTCCTCGACCGCGCGCATGATGCTCGCCACGGTTTTCTCGAGGTCCACGACGGCGCCGCGACGCAGGCCCTCGCTCGGCGCGTTGCCCAGGCCCACGATCCGCAGCTCACCCGCCGAGTTCTGGTCGGCGATGATGCAGGAGATCTTCGTAGTGCCGATGTCCAGACCGGCGAACGTCCTGCCTGCCTGAGCCATGGGGGGTCCCTCCCTCGGTGGCCTCAACTCTCGCGTGACGTCGGCGTCGTGCCGGAGGGCTCCGTGGGGCGAGCGCCGCGCACGACGATCTGATCCTTGAAACGTACGTCGACTTCGCGGGGCGTCATGCCCTTGGCCGCGAGGTCGGCGAGCGTGGCCCGCAGCCCGGACAGCTGCCGCGCACCGTTAGGCCATGCCGGCCCTACCACGCGCACCCCGGTCATCAGCACCAGACGCGTGAGGCGGGGATCGGAGACATCCACCTCCGAGACCTGCCCCGAGAGCCGGAGGACATTGTCGCTCAAAATGGCCGTCCACGCGAGCCCTCTTCTCACCTCCGGGGTCTGGACCTGACTTCCGGGTCTATAGCTGGAGAAATCGGGGCCCGCGAGCATGGGCACGTCCGCGACCACTCCGGTCTGGAGCGGCTCGAGCAGGAAGCCGTCCGCGTCGATCTCCCACGGCTCCCCGTGCTCGACGGCCAGCGCGGGCACGCGCTCCTCGACCCGGATCTCGACGCCGCGCAGGCCCGTGCGGGTCACGCGCGCGTTGCGGATGCGCGGCTCGAGAAGCACGAGCTGGCGGGCGCGCGCGAGATCGAGCGACAGCAGGTCCTGGCCCTCCGCGAGCGCGGCCCGGCGGCGGACGCGGGCCGCGTCGAGGTAGCGGAGCCCCGTGACCCGGACCTGGTCCACCACGAGGAGGCGGTGGCGGAGCTCGCCCCAGGGCAGCATGGCGAGCGCCCCGAGCCCCAGCATGACGAGCAGGACGCGCAGCGGCTTCTGGAACGGCCGGCCGTCCTGGCGCGGGCGCGGGTCGCGCTCGAGCGCCTTCCCCTGGTATCGGCTCATCGGTGCCTCCGCATCGCACGCCCCCGCATCGCACCCCCCCGCATCGCACCCCCCCGCATCGCACCCCCCCGCATCGCGCCC
>DATDEX010000277.1:0-2289 GCA_036522895.1 Candidatus Eiseniibacteriota bacterium
CGTCGCGCGCGAGCGCGACCACGTCGGGGCTGAGCGGTTCCGCGTCGCGCGGCACGTGCGCATCGAGCGTCACCGCGACGCGCGCCGGCACCGGGCGACCGTGGTCGCGTGCCGGCGCGAAGACCCACCAGCGGGCGGCCTCGAACGCCGCGGAATCGAACGGCGGGAACGGTCGAACGACGCGCGCCTCGCTCACCGTGCCCGTGCTGTCCACGAGCACGCACACCTCGATCGTGCCGTCGCGGGCGCGGTCGAGATCGAGGCCTGCGTAGTTGAGACCCTCCCCGGAGCGGAGCACCGGCAGTACCTCCGGCGCCGCCCCGGCGAGCGGTTCGCATGCTGCGGGTGCCGCGGTGGCGGAGCGCGCCGGTGACGAGAGAGCACTCGGGCCCGTCGCACGATGCCTCGTGCTCGCGCGAGCCGCCGGAGCGAGTGGCAGCGCGAGCAGGGCAAGCAGGGCAAGCAGAAGTGCGGCGAGCGTCGCAGCGAGGAAGCCAGCACGCGTCGAGACGCGGGGCAGCGGGCCGGCGGGTTCGGAGAGGCGCATGGGACATCCATCGTACCCGCCGCCGCGCCCGCGCGTTGTCAGGGGGGCGTCTGGCCCGCGCTATTCATGAGCGGACTCGTCCGCGACGGGTGCCCGCCGGCGGATGTAGGCGAGCGCCCACCTTCGCCCCCAGCTCGAAAACAAGACCGGGGCGCCCCGGCAGACGTTCCGCGGCCGCCCTACGGCCTGATCGCGCGCACCTTCACCGACGTCACCGCGCCGAACGCCTCGCGCTCGGGACTTCCCGGGGGGAGGTTCTGCGTGCCCACGGTGTAGCCGCGCTCTTCCACCACGGCGACGTCGCGGAAGCCGGCCTCGCGGATCAGCCGCAGGTAGTCGTCCTTGAGCGACGCGCCCGCCACGCAGCCCACGTAGAGGTCGACGTTCCGCTGGAGCACCGGATCGAGCGGCCGCGTCAGCACCAGGTCGCTCACCACGAGCCGGCCGCCGGGCTTCAACACGCGCAGCGCCTCGCGGAACACCTGCGGCTTCTCGGGCGACAGGTTCACGACGCAGTTGGAGATGATCGCGTCCACGCTCGCGTCCGGAACGGGGAGATGCTCGATCTCGCCCAGCCGGAACTCGACGTTCGCCGCGCCGACCCTGGCGCGATTCGCGCGGGCGCGCTCCAGCATCGCCGGCGTCATGTCCACGCCGATCACGTGCCCGGTCGGTCCCACTTCTCGCGCGGCGAGAAAGCAGTCGATGCCCGCGCCGCTCCCGAGGTCGAGCACGGTCTCGCCCGCTTGGAGCCGCGCGTGCGCGAGCGGGTTGCCGCAGCCGAGCCCGAGGTCGGCGCCCTCGGGGATCGCGGCGCGCTGCTCGGCGGTGTAGCCGAGCGATGCGAGCGCGGCCTCGTCGCCGGCGTCGGCCTGGCAGCAGCCACAGCCGCAGTTGCCGCCCTGGGCGACCGCCCCGTACTTCTCGCGGACGACGCTCCGCGGGTCCGCACCGGGAGCCATCGAGGCGGCCGAAACGGCGGCGGCGCTGATCGGGTCGAGCGCGGAGGTCTCGGCGCAGCCGCAGCCGTCACCGCAGCCGCCACTCTTCGAGGTCGAGGCCGCGGATACATCGGCCATGGGGATCGCGGATCGTTCGGACATCGGAGAACTCCTCTCGAGGTTCACGCCGGCAGCGAGGCCGCCAGCGACTGGAATCGTTTCACGGTCTCGGGGTTCACGCAGTAGCACGTGCGCGGGCCGTCGACCTCGCCCTGCACGAGCCCGGCTTCCTTCAACACCTTCAAGTGCTGCGACACGGTGGCCTGCGCGAGCGGCAGCACGTCCACGATCTCGCCGCACACGCAGGTGCCGCGAGTGGCCAGATGGCGGACGATCGCGACGCGCGCCGGGTGGGAGAGCGCCCGGGCCAGTTCGGCGAGTTGTTCGTCGAACTCGGTTACCGTGCTCACCGCTGGCGACTTGGGCTCAGTCATCGGGTCAGTTCCTTTCATCGTTAATCGTCAATGTACGATAAGATGACCGGATCCGTCCAGAGATTCGTGTTTCGAGAGCGCCACAGCCCTATATCGAGCCGGGGGAGTCGCATCTCCACCGATGTGCGACAACGGGTTAGGCGATCTGCACGATTATTCGTCCCTCACCCCTTGACGCTCGGAGGGCCCGGACACACATTGTTGCTACACGAGTCCTCGCTCAAAGCCCTTGCGGCGCCGAGCGGGGTTTTTTCGTTTGTGGCGATTGCACCGTTCTCCGGCCGCCCGGGCCGCCGCCTGCCGGGGC
>DATDEX010000278.1:0-2401 GCA_036522895.1 Candidatus Eiseniibacteriota bacterium
GGCCACGGCGGCCCGCAAGAAGACCGCCGCCTCGGCGCGACCCGCGGTGAAGCGCCCGGCGCGAACCGGCGGCGCCCGCAAGAAGGGCGCCCGCCGCTGATCGGGCGCGGGTGCGTGAGCCCGGGACGCTAGCGTGACCGCCGCCACGCGCCTGCTCGTGGCGCTGGATGGGAGCCCGCTCGAGGGCTCGAGCGTGCATCGCATGCTCGCGGCCGCGTGCGAGGGGGCGCGGGCGGGTGGAGGCGAGGCGACGCACGTGCGGGTCCACGCGCTCGCGATCCGTGCGTGCGTGGCGTGCGGTCCGGACGCCACCCCGGGCTACTGCATTTTTCATGACGACATGGACGGCGTTTACGCGCTGCTCGAGCGCGCGCACGCGATCGTGGTGGGCTCGCCGATCTACTTCGACACGGTGAGCGGTCCGCTCAAGCTGTTGATGGATCGCTGCAACTGCATCACGCCGCTCGTCACGCTGGCCGACGGCTCGCAGGATTGCGTGCCCAAGTGGGCGCGCACGCGCAGGGGCGCGTTCGTGACCGCGTGCAGCGCGGAGCATCGCTACGATCTGGCGGAGCGGAGCGTGCGCGGGTTCTTGAAATGGGTCGGCGCGCGCTGGGAGGAGACGCTCGCCTGGCAGCATGCCGACAACGAGCTCGGGAGCGTGCCCGCCTCGCATCTGGCGCAGGCCCGGGCGCTGGGGCGGAGGCTGGTGGAGAACGCGCCGCATCCGGCCGATGCCTCTTCGTGAGCCCCGTCCCCATGACGGCGCGGCGTCTTCCGCCGGCGGGGCCTCCGCTCATCACGCGAACATGCGTCCGGAGGTTTCATGAAGCGCTGCTGGTTTGTGCTCTTGCTGATATGCGCGCTCGCCCCGCCGGCCGCGGCCGCGCGAGACACGCTGCCCGTGACGATTCGCGACTTCGTGGGCCTGCCCGCCGACTCCCTCGACCGCCGCGAGTTCCTCGACGCCTTCCGCGCCACCATGGACGAGGACCTGCCGTACGAGAACCGCACGAACGGCACCTGGAGCATGTCGGGGCCGCAGCTGAACTCCTTCCGCGTGCTCGACGCGGCCCCGCCGGACGCGGCCTGGGTGCTCGATATCACGCTCGGACTTCCGCCGCAGGTGCGTGTCACACGCCCGAAGCTCAAGGGTAGCAAGCTCGCGCCGCGACCGCGGGTGACCGGCCTGCGCGCATCGCGCGGGCTCACCATTGTCGTGGCGGCATCTTCTCCGAGCGCGGTCGCACAGGGTGCCGAGCCCACCCCGGTCCGGTTCGCGGTCTACTTCGCGGACGCACGCCGGACGCTCGTGCCGACCAGCAGACTGCCCAGCGGCGGCTACGACTTCCCGTGGGCCGACGCCGGCAGCGTCGTGGCACGCGCCGCGCTCGAGGCCCTGCACCGTGCGAACGGCGAGATGAAGGACGACGAGCGAGCCGATCTCACGCCCGCCACCCGGATGGAGGAGGAGACGCCATGAACGCGTCGACGGCGGTCCGAGCCCTGGCGTTGCTCGCCCTCTGCTGCCTCGCAGCCGGCTGCAGCTCGCACGCGAGCGAGCAACGGCCCGCGAGCCGCCTGACCGAGGCGCAGCGCGACACCGCGATCGCCCGCTCGCAGCTCCCCGGAGCCGCAGCGGTCGGCCGCGCGCTCGACTTGAACGGGCGCGAAGCCGCACGCGCGGCGCAGATGGACACGCTGCAGGGGCGGTAGGGGAAGTTCGCTGGCGAGACGGGCCGGGGGCTGCGCGCGCCCGGTGCGATCACACCGGGCAGCTTGCCACGGGCGGCGCCCGACGCACGCCCGCCGGCGCCAGGCCCCGCAGCGCGGTCTTCACGCGCTCCTCGAGCGGGGCGTCTGGGATGTGCGCGCAGAGCTCCCAGCCATGCCGGGCGCGTTCGAGGCTGTATCCGAGCGCGCGCAGCCACGGGATGACGTCGCGCTCGTCTTCGTCACGCGCCCTTGCTTCCGCCTGCGCCTCGGCTTTGGCTTTCGCCCTGGCATCCGCCGCTGCCTTTGCCTCCGCCGCACGACAGCGTGCCGCTTCGCGCTTTCTCTCCATGAACCCGGCGCCGAACGTGCACTCAGCGCCGTACTGGTTATGCGCGCGACAGCGCAATCGAACATTGCTCACCGTGGCGGCTCCTCCACGCGCAGCGGCTTCGATATGGTCGAACTCCAAACCTCTGCGCGCCTCGCAGCGCTTGCCATGCTCACTCACGAACGTGCACTGCCAGCCATCGCGCTCACGGACCTTGCGCTTGACCTCGGCCGGAATGTGCCGGCCCTTCGCGCTGCCTCGCTGCGGTCGCGGCCGGCGGCATTTCGCGAACTTCTTCTTTTCGAGCAGCTCCACGTATGCGAGCGCGGCGTTCTTGAGCACCGTCGCGAGATCGCC